>JALDXP010000180.1:0-5616 GCA_032154885.1 Actinomycetota bacterium | reverse complement strand
GTGTGGATCTCGTCGATGAAGAGGATGATGTCGCCCCGGCTCTTGATCTCTTTGAGCACCTTCTTCAGACGCTCCTCGAAGTCGCCCCGATAGCGGGAGCCGGCGACGAGGGCGCCGAGGTCGAGCGAATAGAGGTTCTTCCCCTGGAGATTGTCCGGGACTTCCTTGGCGATGATCCTCTGGGCGAGACCTTCGACGATGGCGGTCTTCCCGACACCGGGCTCTCCGATCAGCACCGGGTTGTTCTTGGTCCGGCGAGAGAGGATCTGCATCACACGCTCGATCTCGCGGATCCTGCCGATGACCGGGTCCAGCTTCCGTTCCCGTGCCAGTTGGGTGTAGTTCCTCCCGAACTGATCGAGGACGGTGGACCCGCCGGCGGCCGACTCGCGTCCGCCACTCCCGGCGGGCTCGGATGATTGCTGCTCGCTCCCGGCCGGCCCGGAGAGCAGCTGGATCACGGTCTGGCGCACCTTCTGCAACTCGGCCCCGAGCTGCTGGAGGACCTGTGCAGCCACACCCTCGCCCTCCCGGATGAGGCCGAGGAGGATGTGCTCGGTGCCGATGTAGTTGTGGCCGAGCTGAAGCGCCTCACGAAGGCTGAGCTCGAGGACTTTCTTTGCCCGTGGGGTGAACGGGATGTGGCCGGATGGAGATTGCTGGCCCTGGCCGATGATCTTCACCACCTCTTCACGGACCGAGGCCAGGTCGATGTCGAGGCTCTCCAGCGCCTGCGCGGCGATGCCCTCACCTTCGTTCAGGAGGCCGAGGAGAATGTGCTCGGTGCCGATGTAATTGTGGTTGAGCAGACGCGCTTCTTCCTGGGCCAGCACGACGACCCGGCGGGCACGGTCTGTGAAGCGCTCAAACACTCTTGACTCCCAAGCCTGACTTCAGCAACTTTACCACCAGGTGATCCTTGACCTTCGAGCATGCTTTCCGAGCGATGTGCACGTAATACCATCGTCACGGATGGACGACCTCCAAAGTCTCATTCGTATCCCCCGTGTTTGGGACTCTCTCACCCTCGTAGAGGAACGTCTGCTCGAGGCCGCGACCGCAGACGACGCCTACCTGACCAAGATCGCCCAGCATCTGTTGCTCGCCGGCGGCAAGCGGTTTCGCCCCCTGCTTGCCCTTCTTGCTGCCGAGTTCGGGATGGCCCGCGACCATCGACCTGTGGAGGCCGGGGTCTCCGTCGAGCTCATCCACGTCGGGTCCCTCTATCACGACGATGTCATCGACGAGGCAGACGTCCGGCGTGGAGCAGTATCGGTGAATGCCAACTGGAGCAACACCGTCGCCATCCTGGCCGGTGACTTCCTGATGGCTCGTGCGTCGGAAGTGGCAGCCACTCATCTCAGCCAGGAATCGGTGAGGCTTCTCGCTGCTACTTACGCCGAGCTCGTCGAGGGGCAGACCCGCGAGCTCCAGCTCGATTTCAATCTTGGCCATGGCGTCGCCGAATACGAACAGGTCATAGCCGGTAAGACGGCGTCATTGATCAGGACCTCCGCCCGGTTGGGAGCCCTGGCCGCCCAGGCGGACGATGACATCGTCGAGGCACTATCCGACTGGGCGTGGGAAGTCGGGATGGTGTTTCAGATCGCCGACGACGCCCTCGATCTGGTCGCCGACGAGGAGGCCATCGGTAAACCAGCAGGGTCGGATATCCGGGAGGGCAAATTCACGATGCCGGTGCTCGAGGCGTTGTCAGGCTCGGACGGCGCCCGGGTTCGAGCACTCCTCGAGAGCTCTCACCCTTACGCCGACGACGTGGTCAATGATGTCATCGAGATCGTCCGAGCGGGCGGGCATGTCGACTCGTCATTGGCCGAGGCTTCGCGCCACCTCGACCTGGCATCGGCGGCCTTGAGCCGTGTCCCCGATAGCGATGCCCGGGGGATCCTCGAGGGGTTGGGTGATTACCTCCTGGGTCGGGTCGAGGCTGCCCGGGCGTAACGGCGGGTCCCCTCCTCGCCTTCGGCGGTACTCTCCCCGACCGGGGAGAAATTGATCAGGCCTCGGGCCGCAAGGTCGGGAAGAGAATGACCTCACGGATGTGCGCCTGGTCGGCGAGCATCATCACCAGACGATCGACGCCAATCCCCAACCCGCCGGTGGGTGGTAGCCCGTATTCCAGCGCCAGCAGGTAGTCGTGGTCGACGGGGTGTGCCTCCTCGTCCCCGGCTGCGCGGGCGGCGGCCTGCTCCTCGAACCTGAGTCTCTGGTCATCGGCGTCGTTGAGCTCGCTGAAGGCGTTGGCATATTCCGATCCGGCGATCACCAGTTCGAACCGGTCGGCCAGACGTAGATCGGTGGCGCTGCGGCGAGCCAATGGTGAGATCTCGACCGGCTGATGTGTCACGAACGTCGGGTCCCAGATCTCGCCCTCGACGATCTCCTCATATAGCTCGGAGATGATCCTGGCCCCGCTCCACCCCTCTTCGATCTCAATGCCGCTCCCGCCAGCCAGTGAGGCCAGATCGTCCACAGGGGTGTCGAGATCCACGTCGCTACCGAGCTTTTCCGAAACGAGCTCGATCATCGATGCCCGACGAAATGGTCGTGACAGGTCGAGTTCTCGCCCCTGGTAGGTCAGGCTCGTGTCTCCTGTCACCTCGCGGGAGAGGTTGGAAACGACCTCCTCCGTGAGATCCATCATGTCCGTGTAGTCGGCCAACGCCTGATAGGCCTCGAGCATCGTGAACTCGGGGTTGTGGGTCGAGTCGATCCCCTCGTTTCGAAAGATGCGGCCGATCTCGAAGACTTTCTCCATCCCACCCACCACGAGGCGCTTCAGATAGAGCTCGGTCGCGATGCGCAGGTACATGTCCATGTTCAGGGTGTGATGACGAGTGGCGAATGGCCGGGCGGTGGCACCGGTAGCCTGATGGAGAAGGATCGGGGTCTCGACCTCGACGAATCCCCGTGCCTCGAATTGCCGGCGTAGCTCACTGACCACTACAGCACGTGTCCGCGCTACCCGTCTGGCCTCGTCGTTGACCATGAGGTCGAGATAACGCCGACGGCTGCGCAGCTCGATGTCCTGTAGCCCGTGCCATTTCTCCGGCAAGGGGCGAAGGCTCTTCTGGAGGATGACGTAGTCGTCTGTCCGGACGCTCAACTCGCCTTTGCGGGTGGTCATGACCGTGCCGGTCGCCCCGAGCCAATCACCCAGGTCGACATGGGTGAAGGCATCCGCTTTCTCATCTCCGATGGTGGCGCGGTCCACGAAGAGCTGGATCGTGCCGGTGTCGTCCTGGAGTGTGCCGAACTGCAGCTTGCCAAAGGAGCGGTGCAGCATCAGCCGGCCGGCGACAGTCACCCTCTCGTCGGTCTCGGACCCCGCCGGGAGATCGGCGAAGCTCTCATGGAGCTCGGCAGCCAGGTGGGAGCGCTCGTACCTATGGGGGTAGCCCCCCGACGCGAGGATCTCCCGGTGACGATCCCGTCGCCCGGCGACGAGTGGGTCCATGCCCTGGTCGGATGTCTCGCTCATGTCGCTCGGGTGGCCGGGTCAGGGCAGGGTAGTGAGGCGGCTCGGCTCGCCGAGGAGCAACCCTCGATCGGGGACGGGTCTGCCGTCCACCCAGTCGAAGGTCACGTTGTCGATGAGCCGGACCCCTCCGACATGGGCGGCGACCGCCAGCACCGCTGGTCGATCGAGCTCATCGATCGGAACCATGGTGTCCTGCGAGGCGAGGGTCGCGTAATCCACCTCCAACCCTTTCACGGAGCGGCTGACGGTTCCTTCGAGACGCTCGCCGCGCCGCTCGCCTGCGTCGACCTGCTCGGCTGCCTGGAAGAGCCCACGACTGATGGCGAGGGCACGTTCTCGGTCCATGCGGGACAGCCTCACGTTCCGGCTGGACAGGGCGAGGCCGTCGGGCTCTCGCACCAGTGGGGCATCGATGACCGAAACCGGGAATCTCAGGTCGCGCACCATCGACTTCAGGACGGCGAGTTGTTGGGCGTCCTTCCGGCCGAACATGGCGATGTCGGGTTGCAGACCGGCGAACAGCTTGGCCACGACGGTGGCAACTCCCGTGAAATGGCCTGCCCGGTACCGTCCCTCCATCTCCTGAGAGACTCCGCCTACCTCGACGATGGTCGTCTCACCCACGGGATACACCTCGTCCAGGTCGGGCACGAAAAGCAGGTCGACGTCATGTTCCTCGGCGAGCCCGCCGTCACGCTCGGTGTCCCTCGGGTACGCGGCGAAGTCGTCCTTGTCGTCGAATTGAGTCGGGTTGACGAACAGGGAGACGACGAGAGTGTCACATCGCCCTCGCAACAGGTCCATCAGCGCCAAATGGCCCTCGTGGAGAAACCCGAGCGTTGGCAGGAGGCCAACGGTGCCTTCGTATTTCTCCCGTGTCTCGGCGAAGGTGGCGGTCACCTCCACTGTGGGATGTCGTCTTTCCGACCGGCGTGAATCGCCGTTGCCTCAGCCATCAGTCTGTACTGCTCCCCCACCGAATCAGACGTCCGACGTGCCGCCTCGAGTTGGCCGAGCACAGTCGAGATGTCCCCCCGAGCGATCGGGCCCGTCAAAGGCGACTCGCCCACGATCTCATAGACATTGGCCACCGCCTGCTCGACGAGGGGGCGGGTGACCAACGGGTCGATCCTGGCCGAGACCATCAGGTCCCCGGCTGTGGCGAGGGCCGTTATGACGAAGTTGGCTGCCGCCGCCGCACCGGCGTGATAAGCCGGCCTCGACTCGTCGGCGAGAGGAAAAGGGTTCATGTCCAAGGAAGTGGCCAGTTCCACCAGCGTGGCCATCGCCGGGGGACCTCCGCCGATGCCGACAAAGGCGCCAGCCAGTGCTGCCGCCCCGCGTTCCGGGTCTGGCAATGTCTGGAGCGGGTGGAAGCCACCGGTGACCACTCCCTTGCGAGCGAGCTCATCGAGAGCGGTGACCGGGGTGAATCCCGACATGTGGGCTGCGACCGGCACGTTTCCGGCGTGAGGGGAAAGCCGCCTCGACACTTGCTCGATGGCGTCGTCCCGCACTGCTATCAGGAGAAGATCACACTCGGGCAAGGGATCATCCCAGCTCAACGCGGGGCCGTATGAGCTGAGCTCTGATCGGGAGAGGACACCCGCTATCTCGTGCCCCGAGCGAGCGGCGGCCAGAGCGATGGAGCCTCCGGCCCTTCCCGGGCCGGCAATTGTCAATCTCACGGGTCTACCTCGGCCAACGTGGCGGCGAGGCTAGCCAGCGGGCCGCGCAGCCCAATCGGGTGACGGACCGTGCCCGGTCAGGCCTGGTCTTCGAGCTGGTTCGGTGTGATGACCGGCCAGTTCGAGTCCATCTCCGACTTCATGTCGTGGTAGCCGGTCCGGCGCTTCCAGAACTTGGTCTTCCAGACCTTGAATCTCCTACGTTCCAAATCTTGTGGGTCGGCGAGATGATTTTCATGATTGGACCCGGTACCTCTCACCTCCGGCACCACGACGTCATCGGGGTCGTCGGTCATGTGCAACACCTGATGGGTGTGATGTCGCACGGCACGATGCTGCTGCTTGCGCTCTTCGCGTTTCGGGCGGCCGTCGTTGTATCCGGGGATGTCCTGGCGATGCTCCCGCGACCGTTTTGCCATCTAGATC
>JALDXP010000179.1:0-5628 GCA_032154885.1 Actinomycetota bacterium | reverse complement strand
CTCCTCACTACTTTGGGTCTGAGAAGCGATGCCGACCTCCGGCATCGAGAAATTGGGAGGAGAAATGACCGACACCGTCGATCGGACGGAGTCGACTGGATCGGGGGGGTCCGGTCTCGATTCCTACTTCAAGCTCAGCCAGCGGGGCTCATCCGTCGGCACCGAGATAAGGGCCGGGGTCACGACGTTCCTGGTGATGGCCTACATCATCTTCGTCAACCCCGCCATTCTCTCGGCGGCGGGCTTCGATGCGCCGGCCGTGGCCGCCGGCACCGCCTTGGTCGCCGGCCTGCTCTGCGTCCTCATGGGGGTGGTGGCCAACTATCCCATTGCGATGGCAGCCGGTCTCGGCATCAACGGTGCGGTCGCCTTCGGGCTCGTCCTGGGCCAAGGCCTGACCCCGGCTGGGGCCATGGGGGTGATCGTCCTCGAAGGTCTGATCGTGCTGGCTCTGGTGGTGGTGGGTCTGCGGGAGGCGATAATGAACGCCGTCCCCCTCGCCTTGAAGAGGGCGATCGGGGTGGGCATCGGGCTGTTCATCATGTTCATCGGCTTCGTCGACGCCGGGTTGATTCGTCAGCCGGTCGGTGACGGCCCTGTACCCGTCGAGTTCGTCTTCCCCAACAGCGCCGGGGCATGGATGGCTTTGATCGGGCTTCTGATCACCGTGATCCTCTATGTGAGGAAGGTCCCGGGGGCGCTCATCATCAGCATCTTGCTGACGGCCGCCATCGGGCTGATCATCGGTTTCACCCAGTTCCCGGACACATTCACGGCCACACCGAGCTTCGCCACATTGGGTGATTTCGACCTGGGCAACGTGTTCTCGACTCTCGGCTTCGTGGCCGCGGCGCTGACCATCTTCAGCTTCATGCTCACCGACTTCTTCGACACCATTGGCACTGCCACCGCTGTCGTCGAGCAGGCCGGACTGACCGATGAAGAGGGAAACGTCCCGGGTGTCGGCAGGCTGCTCGTCGTGGACTCAATCGGCGCCGCCGCCGGGGGTGCTGCCGGGGTCAGCTCCAACACCAGCTACATCGAGAGTGCAGCAGGCGTAGCTGAGGGAGGGCGGACCGGTCTCACCTCGATCGTGGTCGGTGTGCTGTTCCTGGCGGCCATCTTCCTCTCTCCGTTGGCCGCCCTGGTCCCGGTGCAGGCGGCAGCCCCGGTGTTGATCCTGATCGGGTTCTTGATGGCCGGTCTGTTGAAGGGGATCGACTTCGACGACATCGAGGAGGGCTTCCCGGCTCTGCTCACTCTCATCCTCATGCCCCTCACCTTCAGCATCACCGTCGGCATTGGAGCCGGTTTCGTGATGTACGTCCTGATCAAGGTGATCAAGGGCAAATTCAGTGAGATCCACCCGCTGATGTGGGTGGTGGCCATCGCCTTCTTGATCTACTTCGGTCAGGCAGTCCTCGGGCAGGCGATCTCGGCCTGACCCAGGTTGTGTGCAGGTACCCACAGTGGGGGTGGGTGCCTGCCACTCAGGTGCCGGTGGCGCTGTCGGGATCCAGCGCTGCGTCCTCTGCCATGTCGTTCCTTTGCCAGATCGTGGCGTTGAGGGAGATCGAGGCTACGAACGTCCTGCTGATCACATAGAGCCAGAGCAGGAACGTGGCCGCCAAGCCCAGACCGCCATAGAGGTCATTCGACGAATCCAACCGGGGGCCGAAATAGACGATTGTGGCCAGTCGGACGATGAGGATCCCCGCCGTCATCAGGATCGCCCCCGGGATCACTGCGGTCCAGGGCACTCCCTCGGGGCGCGGAAGCCTGTCGAAGATCACTGTGAAGATGACGAGGATGATCAGAGCGCCGACGATCAGGGTCAGGAGATCCAGATACCAAGGCCCACCCAGGAGTCGGTTGCGCAGCCACTGCACCGCCAGGATTCCAATCACGGATCCGATCACAGCGAGTGAACCGAGGATGCGGTTGGATGGTGGAACCGAGCTCATTCGCCAGGCCAATCTGCTGGTGAGTCGGAGCGCCCTCACGACGCCGATCCCGGCCCACAGCAAGAACACGATCCCGAGGATGGCGAGATACCACCTGGCACTGTCCGAGACAGCAACGGCGTCCGCGACCATCCCGGCCAGTACCGCGGCCAGCCCGGAGCTCTGGGCGACCTCGGAGGCCGGCTCATCGAAACTGTCCGCGAGGGTGCCAACCAGGACCACCACGGACAGGGCGAAGGGAAGAAACCAGAGAAACAGCTTCACCGAGAGGCCACCGGCGAGGAGGCTCCCGGCAAAGGCCTGATCCCGGCTATAGAAATCGAACGCCATCCGCACACTGGGACGATGCGCTCTCTCGGCCTCCACACGCTCGAGGGCGCCGGTCTTCAGGACGGAATAGCGCTCTTTGAGTTGCTCGATCCGGCCCGGCACCGCCTCCTCGGCGTCGCTCGATGCGGGAGAATCGGGCATCCCCCGAAGTTACCCGGTGTCAGCCAGTCGTCTGGGCGAGGATGAAGGCCTCAACACCGTCGGTCAGCGGCTCTTCCGAGATGACGACCTCAGGATCGGTGAACTGCTGGCTCATCCTCCCGTTGAAGGAGAGCCGCACATCGGCGGCGACCTCTACATGTCCGCCGAGATCGTCGGCGATGAGGCGCGCGGTCTGACGGATCATCACCGGGTCGGTGGCCATGACCATCCGCTGTCGCTCGGTCAGGTAGTCGGGCGGCGGGACGGTCCAGGTCTTACCCGATGCCCGGTCGGTGACCACGAAGTCGGCGGAGGCCGACTTCTCGCTGAGCATCACCTGCCAGGACCCGAGATACCCCTCACCCGTCCACTTCACGTCACCCGGGATGAGATGGTGGCGGAGTGGTAGCGCGATCATGACGAGGACGTAGAGAGCGCCGACCCCGATCCAGCCGGGGGAGAGACGTGGCGAAGCTTGGTTTTCGAGGACCCCCTCCGGCCCCTCGGGCCACCTCCCCCAACGTCGCTTCGCTCCTGGGGGAGGAAATGCCGACTGAGAGGGGAGAAATGGCTCGGGCCAGGCCGGGTCGAAGAAGACGAGGGCGGACAGGCTCATCAGGAGCGGGAAGAGGCCGATGGAGGGGAACATCAGCCAGGTGAGGGTGTGAAAGACGACAAGTGCCACGTAGGCATAGGGCCGTGAACGCCGCCATGACAGCCAGCCGACGATGGTGAGATCGAACAGGGCACCCGCCCACGAGAACAGGTAGGCCACCACCGGGAGAGTCAACACCGGGCCGATCAGCCACATCTCAGATCGGGCCGGGAGCCAGGTCGACAGCGGCTCGGCGCGCAACAGCCAATCTCCATTGAGCTTGGCCAGGCCGGCGAAGACATAGACCATCCCGACCTGGAAGCGGAGCATCCAGACCACCCAGGCCGGATATCGAGGCGTTGTGCGGACGCGTCCCTGACGGGCATCGAGCGAGAGGGTGGCGTTCAATGGGAGGAAGACCATCACTGCCCCGGTCAGGACCACCCAGTAGTAGTGATTGAGGTAGAGACTGCGGTCGATCAGCTCCACGTAGCCAAGACTCAGGGCGAACAGGCCGGCAGACAGGCGGTAGCGGTATCCGAGGGCGATGCCGAGCGCGGCCAGGCCGATCACCAGGAAGTGGACCTGCATCCACGGCTCGGGCCACACCTGGACCCATTCGAAGCCGGGATAGGTGAAGTGGTACGCCGGCTCGACCAGGAGAGTCTCGATCCAGCCTCGGGCGAAGAACCGGATTACGAGAACCATGCCGACGATCCCGAAACCGATGCGGAACAAGGCTCCGGAGGAGGCACTCACCTCTTGGGCCGCCTTCGCCCTGATCTTGGAGGTCGATATCACCCGGTGTCACCGTCGGTGTCGGAGAAGCCGAGGGTTATGTCCAACAGCGAGACCACGTCGGACTCAAAAATCGTCCTCAGTTCGGCGATGTCCTCGTAGACGGGCTCGAGCTCTTCCGGTCGGTCCCTAGCGATGTCACGCATCGGGCCCTCGAGGGCGCTCACCTCCGCGATCGCCCGGTCGAGCGTCTCGTCGATGCGATCGGCCACCTCGGGCGATCTGGCCCGTATCAACTCGCCGAGCGAGTCTTCGCCTCCGGCATCGAGAGCCACACGGATGCTCTCCAGCTGGGATCGGTACATGGCGGCCGCCTCGCCGGCTGCGCCCTCCGGGATGGCTTCGATGTCGGGCTCTGGCGCCGAGATGCCCAGGGCCTGGCCCAGCTCGAACAGGCTCTGACGTTTCAACGTCTCGACGAAAGAGGCGATGAGATCGCCGAAAGACTGATTGGGCGGGATCACCACCGTGTACACGTTCACCCACGGGTCACCACCATCGAACGATGTGGTCCAGGAATCAACGAGGGCTTTAGCCGCATTTGCCGCGACGACTGCCGACGACACGGCCAGAGCGCAGGGCCGTTCCTCGGCGGCCGCCTCGGGGGTACGGAACAGTGCGTACTCCACGGCCCCGAGACCGCGTTGTGTGGAGGCGGCGCGGTTGTCGATGTAGTCGACGTCGATGACGGTGTCCGAAGCGAGTAGCCCATCGATTCCGATCTCGGAAATCGGGGCGTAGTCCACCTTCGACACCGTCCGGAGCATTTCGGCGGGGCCGAAGAAGGTGGTCAGCTCGGACCGCTCCCAGGCCTCTTTGGCCGTCCGCCAGGCTTCCACAGCGGCTTCGTGAGTCTCGGCGCTGGGGGTCGAGCAGAACGAGTCGATCGCCGTGGACAGAGCGGCGATCTCATCGGCGGCGGTCTCCATGGCGGGTATGAGCGCCAGATGTGCTGCGTTGGAGACCACGTCGACTTCCGGTGGCCCTGACGAACATGCGGCGACGGCGAGGCAAAGGATCGCGGCTGGGATGAGCCTTCTCACATCGACTCCAGGAACTCGATCAACTGCGAGCGCTGCTCCATGCTGAGACCGACGAAGGCCCGCTTCGAAGCTTCCGCCTCGCCTCCGTGCCAGAGGATCGCCTCCTCGAGAGAACGGGCTCGCCCGTCGTGTAGGAAGTTGAGGTTGCCGTTGACCGTCTCTGTCAGTCCGATGCCCCAGAGAGGAGGGGTTCGCCACTCCGAGCCCGTGGCCTCGCCGTCGGGCCGGCCGTCGGCGAGATCGGGTCCCATGTCGTGGAGCAGCAGGTCGGTGAACGGGTATATCTCCTGGCCGGCCAGTGCCTCGATGTCGGAGGAGCCGGTTTTCTGGCGTGGTTGATGACATGACACACAGCCGGCCTGTTCGAACAGGGACGCGCCGGCCACCACACCCGGCTCGTCCAGGTCGCGCCGGGCCGGCACCGCCAGCGTCCGGTTGTAGAAGACCACCTGGTCGAACAGGTCCCGGGTGATCTCTGGTGAGCCACCGTTGATCGCCGAGGCGCATTCGACCTGGGTCGGGGTGCAGTTGTCCTCGGGGAAGAGGGGGGAGGTGATGCCGATGTCACCAATGAAGGCGGCGGCCACCTGTTGCTCCACGGTCGGGACGTTGGCCTTCCACCCGAAGCGACCCAACGCCGTCTCACCGGTGGAAACGTCGAGGACCCGGTTCGGCCGACCCGAGATTCCATTGTCGTCGGCATCGTCGGGATCGGCCATGGCGAGCAGATCATCTTCGGGGATGGCCTCGAGGAGCC
>JALDXP010000178.1:0-5674 GCA_032154885.1 Actinomycetota bacterium | reverse complement strand
ACTCCTCTGTTTGCGCTCGAGGTCACTCCTTGACGAAACGGCTCGGCGTCGTCTCGACGCTGACTGCCGGGGTGGTCCTCGGCTTGCCTTCGGTAGCGATGGCGCACGGGATCGGGGGGAGGCTCGATCTCCCGGTGCCTCTCAGCTATTTCATCGTGGGGGCGGGTGTTGTCCTGGTCATCACTTTCATTGGCCTCGCGGTCCTCTGGCCCGAGCCCCGCCTACAGGAAGGCCCCCGTCACGAGGCCGCCCGGCTCACCGTGCGCCGGGGTTGGGTCCTGCCGTCCCTCGGTGTGATCGGCCTCGCCCTCGTCATCGGGCAGTTGATCCCGCCCCTGTTCGGCCTGGAAACCGATCCCACCCGCCCGACCATCGCCCCGGTCCTGGTTTGGGTTGTCTTCTGGCTCGTGGTCCCCTTCGCCGGCGCCGTAATCGGAGACTGGTACACCGACATCAACCCGTGGCGATCGCTGGCCCGGGTGCTCAGGGTGGGACGCGGCGAGCGGACGGGGCTCCTCGTCACTCTCGGCGTGTGGCCCGCTGCAATCGTGCTCGTCGCTTTCACCTGGATGGAGTTGGTCAGCCCGGACTCGGGCGATCCCGTCACCCTGGGCACGGCCGCGCTGGTCTACACCCTCGGGATGCTCGCCGCGATGTCCTACGCCGGCAGGGAGACCGGCCTGGCCGTCCTCGATGGCTTTACCCCTTACAACCGGCTCCTTTCCGCCATCTCGCCCGTAGGGAGACGTGGCGACGGCCGTCTGGTCTGGAGAGGCTGGCTGCGTGCTCTGACCGTTCTTCCCGCCTGGAGAGGGTTGCCTGCCTTCGTAGTGGTGGCCATCGGGACTGTCACCTACGACGGCGCCTCGGCGACGGAGTCGTTCCGCAGTTTCATGGGGGATTTCGGGCAGACCATGCTCGGAGAGACCGTGCTGCTGATCGGATGTGTCCTGGCGATCGGCGCCGCATATTCGATCGCCTCGTGGGCGGCGGCCCGCATGGTGGGCGGCATGTGGACGACCTCCAGAGTGGCGATGCGTTTCGCCCACACCCTGGTGCCCATCGCCCTCGCATACGCCCTGGCCCACTACATGACCCTGATCGTCTTCGAGGGGCAGCAGTTGATCGCCGCCGTGTCGGACCCATTCGCGCTCGGCTGGGATGTATTCGGCACCGCCGACCGCAAGGTCGATTTCTTCATCACCGCCGCCGAGCCCGTGTGGTACGCACAGGTGGCGGTGATCGTCACCGGTCATGTGCTCGGGGTGATCCTGGCCCACGATCGGGCCCTCGGAGACTTCGGGACAGAGGCCGTTCGCTCTCAGTATGCGATGCTTCTCCTTATGGTTGCCCTGACCACACTCGGCCTGCTCATACTCGCGGGGTGAACGTGATATTTGCGCACTATGGGGGCATCGACGAGATCGGCATCTTCGTGGTGCCGGCCGTGCTGGCCATCCTTGCCCTGAGGTGGGCGGAGCGGAGGGCAAAACGGGCCGCCGCCGAGAAACAGACCGAACCGGAGATGGAAGCGGTGTCGACAGAAGAGAGCAGCGATGGCGACTGACGGGCATGAGATGGCCATCCCGTTGATCACAGACCCCGCCGCTGCGGGCGTGTCGGCCAGATCCAAGGCCGCCTCCTATTTCGCTCTGACCAAGCCGCGGATCATCGAGCTGCTGCTCATCACGACGGTGCCGTCGATGGTGCTGGCTGCGGGCCGCTGGCCTGGGGTGTGGCCGGTCCTGGCGACACTGATCGGAGGGTCACTCTCCGCCGGTGGGGCCAACGCTCTCAACAACTACGTCGACCGGGACATCGACCAGATCATGAAGAGGACTCGGATGAGGCCCCTTGCCCGGCATGAGGTTCCCCCGTCGAACGCTCTCGTCTTCGGGATCGTCCTCGGCGTCGCCGGGTTTGCCTGGCTCTGGGCCACCACCAACCTGCTGGCTGCCACAATCGCCACTGCTGCTCTTCTCTTCTACGTGTTCGTCTACACCCTGAGACTGAAGCGAACCAGCACGCAGAACATCGTTATCGGGGGGGCGGCCGGGGCCGCTCCGGCCCTGGTCGGTTGGGCAGCTGTGACCGGCTCGCTCGACCTCTCTGCTTGGGTCCTCTTCCTCATCGTCTTCTATTGGACGCCACCTCATTTCTGGGCCCTCGCTATCAGGTACCGGGATGACTACGAGAAGGCGGGGGTACCAATGCTCCCGGTGGTGGCCGGGGTCGAGGCCACGACCCGCAAGATGCTTCTCTACACCGGCCTCATGGTGGCGATCAGCCTGCTCCTGGTCCCGGTGGCCGGGATGCGCTGGATTTATCTCGGCGCGGCCATTGCCCTAGGTGCCTGGTTCCTGTGGGATACCTGGCGTGTTTTTCGACGTCCTGAGGATGCGATGCGTCTCTTCACCACGTCGACGGTGTATCTCGCCGCTCTCTTTGGAGCGGTGATGCTCGACGTGCTGGTGCGATGAGACGGATTCTCCCGGGTCTGCTCGGGCTGGCGATGCTGTGCGCCGCCTGTGGCTCCGACGAGGTGGAGCCATTCGCTCTTGTTGCCTCGAGCAACGGGAGCATCGGGCTCGGCGAGCAGCGGGTGCTGTTCGGGCTGGTCGACCCGGAGACGGACGAATTCCTGGCATCCGCTGACCGGGAGGCAACGGTGACCATCCGCGACGAGAATGGCTCGCCACTCGACACGTACCCGATGGAATTCATCTGGACCATCCCCGACGTCCGTGGCCTGTACGTCGCCCACGTGAACATCCCGGAAGCCGCCACCTACCAGGCCACCATCGACGCCGAGGGCCTGGCCACTGCCGGGCCGGCCGGATTCGTCGCCTACGACGACCCGCCGGTCGTGGAGCCGGGTGACGAAGCCCCCGCCTCGGAGACCAGGACCTCGGCCGAATTCCCCGATCTGTCTGTGATCAGCTCCGACCCCGAGCCCGACCCGGCGATGTACGAATCCAGCGTCGCTTCGGCCGTCACTTCTGGCGTCCCGTCCGTGATCGTCTTCGCCACACCTGCCTTTTGCACGTCCCAGGCTTGTGGGCCTCTCCTCGACCAGGTCAAGACTCTGCGACCGGACTACCCGGGAGTGGAATTCGTCCATGTCGAGATCTACGAGGATCTCCAGGTCGCCACGCCCGACGACCTGACGGTTGTCCCTGCCACAAGTGAGTGGGGACTGCCGTCGGAGCCTTGGGTATTCGTGGTGGATGACTCCGGTGTGGTCTCCTCGGCGTTCGAGGGCGCGGCGTCCGACGACGAGTTGACAGCCGCGATCGACGCTGTCAGCCCATAGTTGGTCGGGGGTTTGGCGAGTCCGTATGATGCCTAGCCGATGGTCCGGTCCCGTCACCGCCTGATCCGCCTTGGCGTCCTTATCGGCGCCGTCCTCCTCCTAGGGGCTTGCTCCTTCATCGGGAGCGAGGATCAGCCATTGACCACCTTCGAGCCGGCCGGACCTTTCGCCGAGCAGATCAACAGCCTGTTCTGGCCGGTCTTCTGGATCGCCGTCGGTGTGTTCATCCTGGTG
Organism: Actinomycetota bacterium; assembly: GCA_032154885.1. Classification (GTDB taxonomy): domain Bacteria; phylum Actinomycetota; class Acidimicrobiia; order Spongiisociales; family ZC4RG35; genus JARDZU01. The sequence goes on along the minus strand of JALDXP010000178.1, from coordinate 2,127 downwards.
CAGGGGGCGATCCTGGTGGCCGTGTTCCTCTTCCGCGATCGCGACGGGTCCAAGGAGGCCAAGCAGCTCCATGGCAGCCCGAAGCTGGAGATCGCATGGACGATCATCCCCGCCCTCATCCTGGCCGGGATCGCAGTGCCCACGACGGCCGCGGTTTTCGAGCTGACCGAGTGCGATCCGGACGCGATCGAGATCCAGGTGATCGGGCATCAGTGGTGGTTCGAGTACCACTACCCCGACGCCGAGATCGACACCGCCAACATCATGGTGATTCCCGCCGGCCAGGAGGTCTGTGCCGTGATGACCTCCGATGACGTTCTGCACAACTTCTGGATCCCCGCTCTCAACGGCAAGCGCTACCTGGTTCCGGGCCAGACGACATTGCTCCGTCTGCAGGCCGATGAGCCGGGCACGTATTGGGGTCATTGCGCCGAGTTCTGCGGTCTCTCCCATTCCCTGATGCGGGCGAGGGTCCAGGCTGTGGAGCCGGCCGAGTACGAGGCCTGGTTGACCGAGCAACAAACGGCGGCCGCCACCCCCGAAGAAGGCAGCGTCGGGTTCGAGGGCTTCGAAGTCTTCGGGGCCAAAGGCTGCACCCAGTGTCACAACGTCCAACTCGAGGACGAGTTGCTCGGTCCCCCCGATCGCGCATCTTTCAACGGTCCCAACTTGACCCATTTCGCATCGCGGCCCGTCTTTGCCGGGGCGATCCTCCCCGCCCAGGGCCAGAGCCGGGATGAGGCCCTCAAGGATTGGCTGGCGGACCCGCCGTATATCAAGCCCGGGAGCTTCATGCCCGACCTCGCCTTGACCGAGGCCGAGATCGATGCTCTCATCGTCTGGCTGGACACCCTGGAATGACCGCCACCGCCGAACGCCCCACTACCACGATCTTCCGGCGCCCGAGCTCCACGAAGGGGCTCTGGTCGTGGATCACGACCGTGGACCACAAGCGCATCGGGATCATGTACGGATACGCGGCGTTCACGTTCTTCATCATCGGTGGCATGGAGGCCCTCCTCCTCCGCATCCAGCTCTCACAGGCCAACGGCGAGTTCCTCACCGCCGGCGCATACAACGCCCTGTTCACGATGCACGGGACGACGATGATCTTCCTCTTCGTCATGCCGGCGTCGGCGGCGCTGATGAACTACATGCTCCCGCTGTTGATCGGGGCGAGAGACGTTGCCTTCCCCCGGCTCAACGCCCTGTCATGGTGGATCTTCTTCTTCGGTGGGATCTTCCTCTACTCGACATTCATCTTCGGCACGTCGGCCCCGCCGATCGGGGTCGACGGGCTCGGAGGGATCGACGGCAACCTTGCCCCGGGTGGTGGGCCCGGCAGTTTCAACTTCCTCGCCGATTCCCCGGATGGCGGCTGGTTCGGCTATCAGCCCAACGCCGGGCCGCTCTACTCGCCGGGGACGGCGATGGACTACTGGGCCTTAGGGCTGCAGATCATCGGTCTCGCTTCCCTCGTGTCCTCTGTCAATTTCTTGGTGACGGTGCTCAACCTCAGGGCCAAGGGGATGCGTCTCCTCCGCATGCCGGTGTTCGCCTGGATGACGACGATCACCTCGTTCCTGCTTCTGTTCTCGCTCCCGATCATCGCCGTGGCCTTGTTCATGGTCACGTTCGATCGTCAATTCGGGTCACTGTTCTTCGCCGCACAGGCGGGCGGCGATGTGATCCTTTGGCAGCACTTGTTCTGGTTATTCGGTCACCCTGAGGTCTACATCCTGATCCTCCCCGCGATGGGGATCGTCTCGGAGATCCTGCCAACCTTCTCACGGAAGCCGCTGTTCGGATATTCGGCCGTGGTGTTCGCCGGCGCCGCCATCGCCTTCCTCGGTTTCGGCGTGTGGGCGCATCACATGTTCGCCTCCGGAATCACGCCGGTCGCCCAGGCCGCATTCGGCCTGGCCACGATGACCATCGCCATCCCCACCGGGATCAAGATCTTCAACTGGCTGGGAACGATGTGGATGGGGAGGATCCGGCTATCGACACCGATGCTGTTCGCCATCGGCTTCGTCGCCATGTTCACCATCGGCGGGCTCTCCGGGGTCACCCATGCCGTCGTCCCCTCGGACTGGCAGCAGACCGACACCTACTACATCGTCGCCC
>JALDXP010000177.1:0-5701 GCA_032154885.1 Actinomycetota bacterium | reverse complement strand
TGACGCGGTTGAGGAAACGGGTGATGGGCCGGTAGGAGTCGGCCATGTTGTGCTCGGTGTAGACCACTGGAACGGGCGAGGCGATGCGCGCCACTATCCCCATTGTCGGAAGGTGGGCGTGGATCAGATCGACGTCGAGATCCTTCACCAGGCTGCGGAGTCGGCCGACGGTGGGCGGGGTGAGCCCGCGCTCGCCTCCGATCATGTGCACCTCGATGCCCTGATCCTCCAAAGAGCCGACGAGCTGGTCTTTCCAGGGGAGGACGTATGCGACCGTGTACTCGAACGAATCCCGGTCCCAAAACCGGGCACCCTCTGAGATGAGCTTCTCGGCTCCTCCGATTCCCAGACCCTTGATCAGGACGAGCACCCGGATTCTGTCTGAGCCCACCTCAGTCCCGATCGGCGGAGAGCAACTCCGCCATGCCCTCCTCGAAGCTCACGTTGGTCTTCCAACCGAGCTTCTCCTCGATGCGAGCCGCCGAGACGTAGGACGGTGGCACGTCGCCTGGTCGGGGTTGGCCATAGGTCACTTCGGTGGGGAAGCGTTCGGTCACCACGTCGGCCAATTGCTTGATCGAGATCATCTCGGGCGAGACCACGTTGAGGGCGATCCCTCTGATGTCGCTCTTGGCGCCTGCGACGAAAGCACGGGCGATGTCGCGGGCGTGGGTGAACTGGCGGCCCTGTGAGCCGTCACCCTGGATGGTGATCGGCTCGCCCTTCCGGGCCTTCTCGATGAAGATCTCAAAGACGGAGTTCGGTCGCATGCCTAAGCCATAGGCAGTGCCCAACCGGAGAGCGACGACGGGGACGTCCCGGAGCCGGTCGGCAGCAATGAGCATGCGCTCGCCTGCCAACTTGGTGATGTTGTAAGGATGGTCCGGCTCGCAGGGGTGTTTCTCGTCGACCGGCTCGTAGACCGGCTCGCCGTAGACCTCCCACGTCGACGCGTACACCACGCGCGCGCCTGCCGCCTCGGCGGCGAGGGCGATGTTGGTGCTCCCGGTCACGTTGACCGAAGCGGCCAACTCCGGGTTGGTTGCGGCGAGATAGACGTCGCCGATCGCCCCGATGTGCACGATGACGTCGTGACCCCGGACGGCGCCGTTCAGCGTCTCGAGATCCAGAAAGTCGCCGACGACCGATTCGACTCCGGGTTCGGCGGATTCCTTCTGGTCGAACCCGGTGACCTCGAATCCGTCGTCCAACAATGCTCGGGAGACATGCGTGCCAATGAAACCCGCAGACCCCGTCACCAATGCCTTCATGGTGAGTCCTCCCTCTTAATTCCCCACTGAGGTCGGGAAGAATAACACGGAGCGTGATCATGACTCAAGGGGCCGGGCGTTCCATGTCCTCCCAGATCAAGGAATGATCGTGCAAAATCGAGAATCGGAAAAAAATCGAATTACGTGCTGGTAACCAGCACGCTGAGTGGTTAAGGTATCGAACGGGTCGGGGCGTTCCATAACGCTTCGGCTGGGTTGGGGGACAAATCGCTTCGGTCGGTTCGATCCCTGACTGGATTTCTGGGAGGCATTACGGATGATGCCATGGTGGCGCTGGCCGCCGTGCACATCCGACTGGGACAAAGAGGGCGGATGCCGTGATCAAGCGGTTCACCGGGAAGTTTGGGGTTAGTTCGTTCGGGGCACGGGTGGCGACACTGCTCGCCCAGCTGCGTGCGGATATCTCGTTCGCATTCGTGGACGCGATGGTCATTGCCGTCGCCTATCTATCGGCACTCGGCGTCATGTCACTCGACGGTGGGCTCGACGGAGCCTGGTGGACGAGAGTGCTCGTCGCCCTGCCGGTCATCATCGCAATCCATCTCGTGGCCAATGTCGCGATGGGCGCTTACGGCCATGTCTGGGAGTTCGCCAGCATCAGCGAGGCCCGTCGGGTCATCGCCGCCAACTTCTGGGCATCGGCGGTACTGATCCTCATCGTTCTCGCCCTCGGTGACCACGAGCTGATCGAGGGACCGGGCAACCGGGCGGTGCCCCTGTCGGTCTTGGTCCTGGGGTCGATGATCTCGCTGGGCTTCCTCGGGGCGGTCCGCTTCCGCTCCCGTCTCTTCTCTTTTCACCGCGGTCTGCGGCTCGACGCCCGGGACCGGGTCCTGATTCTTGGCACCAGCAAGCGCGCCGCCGACTTGGCCCGCTACACCGGCCCTTACGAAGTCGACGTCGTCGGCTTTGTCAGCTCCGGGCCTACACCGAAGGGAAGGCGGTTGGCCAACCTTCCCATCATCGGCGAATTGGAGGACATCGCTTCGCTGGTGACCACGCTGAACGTCCAGCAGGTGATCGTGGCCTCCGAGGGCGCCAGCGTCCTGGCCCGTCGGCTCGTCGACCTTTGCGTCGACATCGACGTCAGGCTGCGGATCGTCCCTGATCTCGACGAGCTGCTCACCGGCTACGACGGTGGTCCGGACATCAGAGACCTGGAGATCGAGGACCTCTTGCTCCGCCCGTCGGTCACCACCGATCTCGAAGCAGTGGAGTCGATCCTCTACGGCAAGACAGTGCTGGTCACTGGAGCGGGTGGCTCGATCGGATCTGAGATCGTGAACCAGGTTCTTCGTTTCATGCCCTCCAGAGTCATTGCAATGGACCACGACGAGACCCACCTACACGACAATATGGTCAAGTGGGATGAGCCGGCCGGTACCGAGTTGGTCCCCGCACTCTGCGATGTCCGGGACAAGAAGAAGCTCAAGGCCCTGATCGCCAAGTACCAGCCGCAGGTCGTCTATCACGCAGCGGCCCACAAGCACGTGCCCATCCTCGAGGAATGGCCCGAGGAAGCGGTCAAGACCAACGTGATCGGCACCAACAACCTCCTCAAGGTCGTGCGCGGCACCGGGGTCGAGAGATTCGTGCTCATCTCCACGGACAAGACAGTCGACCCCAAAGGCGTGATGGGGGCCTCGAAGAGGATGGCGGAGATGCTCGTGCAGTCGGCCTCCAACACCGACACAGACGGATGCATCTACTCGTCGGTCCGGTTCGGCAATGTTCTCGGCAGCCGCGGGAGTGTGGTTCCTACCTTCATGGAGCAGATCCGCGCCGGCGGACCCGTGACGATCACCGACGAGCGCATGACCCGGTACTTCATGACCATTGCCGAGGCGGTCCAGCTCGTGCTCCAAGCATCGGCCCTGGCCGACCGCGGAGAGGTGTTCGTGCTCGACATGGGGCAGCCGGTACGGATCATCGACCTCGCCCATCGCATGATCCGTCTGGGCGGTCTGGTGCCGGGCCGGGACATAGAAGTCAAGACAATCGGCGCTCGCCCCGGCGAGAAGCTGGTCGAAGAGCTGGCCCATGGCCCGCTTTTGAGCAGCTCGCACCCCCAGATCAACATCGCCGAGACGAAGGTCCCCGGTCCGGACGCCCTGAAGCTGAGTGTCCGGCAGTTGAAGCAGATGTCCACCACCGGTGGAAGACGGGAGCTCAAAGAGTTCCTGCTGGCCCTCGCCAATCGCGAATGGCCTGACGATGTGACCGTCGATTTGAGAGAAATCAGCGAGGTGAAGCTGTGGACATGACAACTATTCGAGGTATCGCCAAGGCGAGATGGTGGCTGCTGGTCGCCGCTGCGGTCCTGGCCTACGTGGTCTCCGGCGAGTTGGCCGAGTACCGCAATGCCAACCTTCCGCCGTTCGAGGCAATGGCGTCGGTCACCTTCACCGAGGACCCGCAGGCTCTCGAGCGCGAGGATTTCGAGACCATGCTCGAGACCCAGCTGGCTTTGGCGACGGATGTGAACTCTGATGTCATCGGCGAGACTCCAGGAGCCTTTCTCCCCTGGTTGATGGCCGAGGTCGATCTCGAGAACGAAGCGAACCAGCTTCAGTTCATCGCCCGCGGCTTCACCCAGGCCGAAGCCGATGCGCTGGCCGAGAACATGCAGAAGAACTTCCTGGCGGTCGCCACGATCGGCGCCGGGCTGGACGGGATGAGGCAGGATCTCGAGCAGACCTCTACCGATATCAAGGCAATGCGTGACGAGCTCGCTGCCCTCCAGGCTGCCTCTCCTCCGACGGCGGACGAGGTGACGCAGCAGACCCAGCGGACTGTTCTAGAGAATCAGGTGGCCGCCCTCCTGGCACACCAGGGGAACCTGACCACTCAGCTGATGAACCCGGAGCTGGTGTTGCGGACGCCCCAGTCGATCCAGGACGAGATGGACCGGACCATGGCGCGTCTCTCCGAGCTTCAGGCTCAGCTGGCCACGTTCCCTCCGGTTGTGGACCCCCTGACCCAGGATCAACAGGACCCGGAGCTCACCCTCAAGAACCTCGAGCTGGCGCAGCTCGAGGCCAGGTGGAACAGCCTGTTCACCGGCATCCTCGAGCAGGAGGCCCTCGCTAGGTCTGGCACAGTCGACAGCAGGCCGGTGACACTCGATGCTGCTTCCACCTCGAGCAATCAGATGCTCGCCACTTTTGGGGCCATCGGCGCGGTTCTGATCGGGCTGGTCGCACTGGAGCGTGGCCGGGGCATGATGTGGTCTGCCAAGGACCTCGACGAGGGACCGCCGGTCATCGTCGAGATGCCATCGCGGCCGCTGGCCATCGTCCACCATCCGACCAACCAGCCCTGGTACCTCGAGAGCACAGGAGGAAGGCGTAAGGCATCGATCCAGATGCTGCGCAGCCAGCTGGACGACCAGGACAATGCCGTCGTCGCCTTCCAGGGCAGCGGGATCTTCAAGGAAGACATCCGCGAGCTGACTGCTGACATTTCGGTTGCCATCGCAGCGTCAGGTCGGAGCGTGCTCCTCCTCGACGCGACGTTCGACAAGACAAATCACATGATGGAGTGGGGCCCGGAGACTGGTCCCACCCTGTCCACCCTGCTGAACGGCGCCGGCGGCGAGCGTGAGGAGTTGATCTCCGAGTACAAGTCGGCCCTGCTGTCCTCACCCGAGGTCGTCCAGGGCCTGCGTTCTGTGCGCTCTGGAAACGGCAAGCGCGACGCCGCCGATGTTCTCTCCGGATACCGGTTCGAGGTGTTGCTCGAGGTGGCACGGGAGATCTTCGACCTGGTCATCATCGCCGGCACCAACCTGGGCGAAGCCGCTTCCCACGTGTTGGCGCAGAGGGTCGACTCGGTGATCCTGGTTGCCTCGGCCGGTCACACCGTCACCCGCTCACTCGAGGCCGCCGATCGCGACTTCGCCATCCGACGCGCCACGCTGCTCGGGGTCGTGCTGCTGCGCCGTCGTCGGACCAAGCTCACCCGGTGGGCCTCGACGAGCTTCCGCTCCAGAATGTGGAAGACCGTGGATGGCTTCGCCGAGGGCCGGGCCAAGGGCGACCCGGACGTGGAGGAGGGCATCGAGCTAGATGTCGAAGACGATGGACAGGGCAAGGACGGCGCCCATGTCCGACCTGACAAGTAGCCCGTCGTTGACGCCCGTAGAGGGTGGCCATGTGCCGCCCTCCACGAACTTGCGTTCGGCGACTCGTGAGGTCCTGCGAACGGCAGCCAAGGGCACCTTCGCGGCCGCAGACCTCTTCATGGGTGAGTGGCCCGGGCCCCGCATCCTGATCTATCACCAGATCGGGGCGGGCTCCGGATTCCAGATGGACATATCTCCTGAGCTGTTCCGGGGCCACGTCAAGTGGTTGCTGGACCATGGCCGGATCGTCGGCTTCGGTGACGCCCTCTCTGGGGCCGACGATCCG
>JALDXP010000176.1:0-5937 GCA_032154885.1 Actinomycetota bacterium | reverse complement strand
TGGGTGCCCGACTATGTGGGAAGCCGTCGCTATGGGAACTGGCTGGCGAATGCCCGCGACTGGGCCGTCAGCCGTAACCGATATTGGGGCTCCTGCATCCCGGTGTGGGAATGCACCGGCTGTGACGAGGCGATCGCCGTCGGCTCCCTCGACGAGCTGGAGGCTCTTTCCGGCCAAAGACCCGCCGATCTCCACAAACACGTCATCGACGACATCGGCTGGGCCTGCTCCTCATGTGGTGGTTCGATGATCAGGGTCCCCGAGGTCCTAGATGGCTGGTTCGAGTCGGGCTCGATGCCCTATGGGATGCTCCACTACCCGTTCGAGAACGCCGAGCGATTCGAGGCGGCCTTTCCCGCGAAATTCATCGCAGAGGGTCTCGACCAGACCCGGGGCTGGTTCTACACGCTCATCGTCCTCTCCACTGCCCTATTCGACGCTCCGGCGTTCGAGAACTGCGTGGTGAACGGGCTGATTCTGGCCGAGGACGGACGAAAGATGTCCAAGAGCCTCAAGAACTACCCGGATCCCTCGGAGATCTTCGACCACATGGGAGCCGACGCGTTGCGTGCTTTCCTCATCAACTCGCCGGTGCTGCGGGCCGAGCCACTCCGCTTCAGCAGTGACGGCGTCGCCGAGGTGGTCCGCACGGTCCTCCTGCCGATGTGGAACACCTACAGCTTCTTCACGACGTACGCCGAAGCCGACGGAATCACCGTGGCTGACCTCGAGATGGCGCCGAAAGCGGGTGACCGGCCGGAGCTGGATCGATGGATCCTGTCCGTCCTGCAGAGCCTCGTGTCCGAAGTCAACACACAGATGGAGGGCTACTACCTCTACAACGTCGTGCCACCCATTCTGGGCTTCATCGATCATCTGACCAATTGGTATGTGCGTCGGTCACGACGTCGTTTCTGGCGGGCCCGCGGTGAGTCGGGTGAAGGCGACACCGACAAATTGGCTGCCTTCGCCACGCTCTACGAGGTATTGACCAGATTCATCGAAGTGCTCGCCCCTGTGTTGCCCTTCATCACCGAGCACCTGTATCAAGATCTCGTCGCCCGCCACGATCCAGAAGCCGTCACCAGCGTTCATCACCGTGACTTCCCCGAGGCCGAGGATGCCCTCATCGACCGGGACCTGGAAACGGCGATGGGCGTGATCCGGGAGGTGGTTCGCCTCGGCCGGAATCTGCGCAAGAGGGAGGGACTCCGCGTTCGTCAGCCCCTGACGAAACTGACCGTGCTCACCCGAGACGCGGCGGTAGCCCGGGCAGTAGAGACGCACTCCGATGTGATAGCCGATGAGCTGAACGTCAAAGTTGTGGCTACGTCCGCCGACGAAGCAGAGTTGGTTCACCTGTCGGCCAAAGCCAACTTCCGGACGCTCGGCCCGCTGTACGGGTCGAACATGCCGGAAGCGGCTGGTGCCATCGCGGCACTCGGGCCCGAGGAGCTCGAGGCCGTCCTCGCAGGTGGCACGGTCTCCATTGGCGGACGAGACATTGGCTCGACAGATCTCATCATCGAGCGAGCTCCCAAGGAGGAAACCGTCGTCGAGGCCGGACCCGACTTCGCGGTCGCTCTCGACACCCATGTCTCCGATGAATTGCTCCTCGAGGGCATTGCCAGGGAAATGATCAGCCGGGTACAGAGGCTGCGGCGTGAGGCCGGCCTGGATGTGACCGACCGGGTCGTTCTGGTCTGGGAAAGCCAGGACCCGCTGATTCGCTCCGCCATCGCCACTCACGCCACCGAGATCGGTGCCGAGGTGCTCGCGGTCTCAATCGAGGAGGGCGTCGACGACCAGGGAGAGTCCTTCGACATCGATCGGCGGACCGTCTCGCTTCGGGTCAGCCCGACTCCAACGCCCTAACGACGTTCGTTTCCCCGCTTGTAGTTGCCCGTGACTCGGGCCATGAGTTGCTGCAGGTCGCCGTCACCAATGCGGCCCTCGAACCGCTTGGCCGCCTCGCCGCGCAGCGCGGTCACGGGGACGCCATGACTCGAGATCACTATCTCATCCGGCCGACGGGCCTGATGGGAAAATCCGAGGTCGCCGGCCTGTTCCAGGGTCAGATCTCCTGGTTCTCCTCGCTGTCCCCGCCTTCGATCTCTGAAGAGCCCGCGTCGTCGTCACCCTCGTCGGACTCGACTTCCGCCAGATCTACCTCCAAGCCGGCTTCCCCATCTGGCTCGGAACCATCTCCCTCTCCGACATCGTGATCCAACTCGTCCCCCCCGTCGACGATCTCATCGGCGGAATCGTCTTCCATGTCGTGCTCGGAGTCGGCCGTCCCCGTGTCGGTCTCTTGGTCCATCGAGCCTTTGCTGTGAGCTCCCGAAACCGCTGCATCCATCTCATCGAGCTTGTCGGCCACGGTGGTGGCAAGCAGGGCGAGCTGGTTGCGGACGCCAGCAACCAGACCGGTCATCTCAGCCATCTCGGCGTCGACTTCGGCCTTCTTTCGATCTCGCTCCCGGGCGAAGGTGTCGGCCTCCGACCTGGCATCCCCAACGATCTTGTCGGCTTCGCTTCGTGCGTCATCGAGCATCCTGTCCGCTGCGGCTTGGGCGGCGATGAGAGCTCGACCCACGGCGGACTCGTCGGGCGCCGGCGTGGACGGTGCAGCCGAGACGGCCGCGAGCGCCGCAACTGCATCCGGGTCTTGCTCGAGTTGGGCAACCCGCTCCTTGGCCTGGACGAGCTCTTCCTCGAGCTCACGGACCGCAACCACCATTTCGTCGAGGAAGTCATCGACCTCGTCGAGGTCGTAGCCCCGGAGCGCGGTGGAGAAGGTCTTCTTCTCGATGTCGGCGGGTGTTATCGCCATAGCTATCTACCCCTTGGTTGTGGAGTGAGGATACGAACCAAGCCGCCTGGCTCCAAGGATCAGAAGATCCCCCGCACCAGCCCCATCAATAGCTGGATCCCGATGAGGAGCACGATCGGTGTGAGGTCGAGCATCCCACCGCCGAGACGGACCGGCGGGATGACACGGCGAAGTGGAAGAATCACCGGGTAGATGACCCGATCGAGGAATACGTTGACCTTGCCGAGCGGGTGCTCCGAGGACGTCGGGATCCAGGAAAGGATCACCCACGCCAGCACGGCATAGAAGTAGATCTGCAGGATCAGGATCAGAACGCCGCCGATGTCCACAGGTCAGTCGTCGATGTCGTCGAGCTCGTAGGCCCCCAGCGTGGAGAGACGCCGCTTTTCATCCCGGCTCAGGGTGACCCTCGGGGGCAGCACGACCACAAGCCCATCGCCCACTTTTCGCATCGAGCCGTCGAGGGCATAGATCAGACCCGAGGAGAAGTCGACCACCCGGCGAACCAGATCGTGGTCCGCCCGACGCATGTCTAGGACGACCGGCACCCGGTCTCGGATGCGATCGGCCAGGATCCGGGCGTCACCGAACTCCTCGACCAGGATGACGTCGGACTGTGTCTCGACAGTCCTCACAACTCCGACGGTTTCAAGGCCGTCGCGACCCTGCGGCCTCGTGGCGGCACGTCCAGTGGGCGGCGGCTCCACCCTCCGACTGGGAGGAAATTGCTCGACCCGCCTCGGTTCGACACGTCGTGCGGGCTCCTCGATGGTGCCGGCGGCAGGGCGGTCGTTGGCCTCGGAATCGAGCTGATCCTCGTCGACCAGTCCCAGGTAGACGAGAGCTTTGGAGAACAGTGACGACATATCACTCCGTCAGGTGCGTTCACCAAAGATAGCCCGTCCCACGCGGATAATTGAGGAGCCTTCCTCGATCGCGACCTCGAAGTCGTCGGTCATCCCCATCGAGAGCTCGGTGAGCTCGGGATGTTCGACGGATAGGACGGACCGGATCTCCCGCAACATGGCGAAATGCGCGCGCTGGGCCTCCGGGTCCTCCGTAAGCGGTGGGATCACCATCAATCCGCGGACCTCCAGCCCCAGGGACCGGACCTGGGCCAGCGTGGCTGAGGCATCGCCCGCCTCCACTCCCGATTTCTGCGGCTCGCGCCCGGTATTCACCTGCAACAGAACCGGCGGCGGCAGGCCGCCTCCCTTCGCCCATGCTCCAGCAAGCGATTCCCTGTCCATCGAATGGAGAAGGTGGGTGATGGGTCGGATCAAGCGTGCCTTGTTCGTCTGCAGACCGCCCACGAAGTGCCAGCGGATGTCATCGGGCAACCTCGCCGCCTTCTCCGCCATCTCCTGGGCGCGGTTCTCGCCGAAGTCGCGGTGACCCAGTTGATACACAGCCTCGATGTCGGCCACCGATTTCGCCTTGGACACCGCCACCAGTTTGACCGACGAAGCATCCCTGCCGGACCGCTCGGCCGCCGCCGTCACACGCGCCGCGACAGCGTGGTAGTTCCTGACAGCATCGTCGTAGCTCATGGGACCCAGGCAATCGTTGCGTTGCGGAGCGAGGTCCCGGTCCGACGATGGCTGTAAAGGCTCGTCTCGTGCATGGTGCAGGCGCCGGAGAGCCAGATATCCAACCCGTCGAGCTGCCTGCTCAGGACCTTCGCCAGGTCGACGGAGGTCGATCCCCATCGGGTCTCCGTCAAGTCATCGGGGAACCGATCCGCTACTTGAGACCCCACTTCGAAGCAACAAGGGCCGATTCCGGGCCCGATGGCGGCGACCCGGGGCACATGCCCCGCCTGCATCATCGCCTCCCGTAGAGCAGGGACGACACCACCAGTCACCCCGCGCCACCCAGCATGAGCCACGCCCACGGCCGACTCGGAGGTGAGCACGACCCCGAAACAATCGGCAGTGAACACCGCCATTGGGAGGCCAGGCACGTCGCTCCACATGGCATCGGCCTCGTCTCGCTCTCCAGATGCCCCGGCGCGAACAACGACGGATCCGTGGACCTGACGAACCGTCGCCCAGTCACGCGAGATCCCCAGCCAGGACGACACCGCCGATCGCGCCGTCAGGTCGTTGCGCTGGTCTCCGTCCGTCGCATCGGTGAACGCCGCCCCGTCGACACCGGGGGGTCGGTTCATCCCTGGACGAAAGTGGGGATGTCGAGGACGTCGTCCCCCTCGTCGAAGCCGGAATAGGAGCGAGTCGAGGGGCGAGTGGTCGCCGAGCGGCCCTGGCGTCTCCGTTCGAATCCGGCCGCGATCACCGTCACCTTCATCTCTTCACCGAGGTCGTCGTCGACTATCGCGCCGAAGATGATGTCTGCCTCGGTGTCAGCGTGATCGGCGACGACCCGGGCCGCTTCTGTGGCCTCGTGCAGCGTCATCGAAGAGGGGCCGGAGACGGAAAGCAGGACACCTTTGGCGCCTTCCATCGATGTCTCGAGCATCGGGCTCGAGATGGCGCGCTCGGCGGCCTGCTTCGCCCGGTTCTCACCCGTAGCCCGGCCGATGCCCATCACCGCTGAGCCGGCGTCCGACATGATCGTCCGCACGTCTGCGAAGTCGACGTTGATCAAGCCCGGAGTCGTGATCAGGTCGGTGATTCCGGCAACGCCGCTCATCAGAACCTCATCAGCCAGCCGGAAGGTCTCAGCGATCGGGGCTTCGGGGTCTCCGACTTCCAGCAGTCTGTCGTTGGGGATGACGATCAGGGTGTCGACCGCATCCTTGAGATCGTCGATGCCCTGCTCGGCGTGCACCGCTCGACGTCTTCCCTCGAAGCCGAAAGGCCTGGTCACCACGCCAACGGTGAGAGCGCCCACGGAACGGGCTACTTCGGCAACTACGGGCGCACCACCGGTACCGGTGCCACCACCCTCGCCCGCTGTGATGAAGATCATGTCGGAGCCCTTGAGGACGTCCTCCAGCTCCGCCTTGTGCTCTTCGGCAGCGGCACGACCGATCTCGGGGTTGGCGCCCGCGCCCAGGCCCCTGGTCACCTCGCGGCCGATGTCGAGCTTGACATCGGCATCGCTCATGAGCAGTGCCTGGGCATCGGTGTTCAACGCGATGA
>JALDXP010000175.1:0-5938 GCA_032154885.1 Actinomycetota bacterium | reverse complement strand
CAACCTGTTCCAGGTCAACGTCGAGGAGGGCCGCCACCTCTGGGCGATGGTCTATCTCCTCCAGAAGTACTTCGGGCGAGACGGGCGGGAGGAGGCACAGGAGCTGCTCGAGCGTCAGTCGGGGAGCGCCGAGAAGCCACGGATGCTGGGAGCCTTCAACGAGTCGACCCCCGATTGGCTCTCCTTCTTCATGTTCACCTATTTCACCGATCGTGACGGGAAGATGCAGCTCGAGGCCCTCGCCCAGTCCGGGTTCGATCCGTTGTCCCGGACCTGCCGCTTCATGTTGGCGGAGGAAGCTCACCACATGTTCGTGGGCTACACCGGTGTGAAGAGGATCGTGGAGCGCAGCGCTCAGGCCATGGTCGACGGTGGTGTCGAGGACCCGCAGGACATCGAGGCGGTGCGCAGTCTCGGGGTGATCGACCTTCCGGCCATCCAGCGCAAGGTCAACCTTCATTTCTCTCTGACGCTCGACCTGTTTGGTTCCGAGGAGTCAACCAACGCCGCCAATTTCTTCAACGCCGGGGTGAAGGGCAGGTTCCATGAGGACCGGATCGAAGACGACCACCGGTTGGTCGACGACACCTACCCGGTGATGAAAGTTGTCGACGGGGAGCTACGGCAGGTCGACGTCCCGGCGTTGAATGGCCTGAACGCCCGGCTCCGGGACGATTTCATCGAGGATTGCCAGGCGGGGATCACTCGGTGGAACAACGAGATCGCTGCTCGAGGCATCGACTTCGAGATCGTCCTTCCCCATGTCGCCTTCAACCGGCGGATCGGGGAGTTCGGCGAGATCTCGGTCACACCAGAAGGCGATCTGGTACCGCGTGCCGAATTCGAGCAGAACCGTGATCGGTGGCTGCCGACCGCGGATGACCAGGCATACATAGAGAGCCTCATGCAGCCCGAGCTCACTCCGGGCGATTTCGCTGGGTGGATCGCCGAACCGTCACGGGGCATCCAAGGAAAGCCCACGGATTTCGAATACGTGAAGCTGCCATGACCCAGGCGCCGACCCGGGCACGAGCCGCCGAGGACCGGCGGGCGGAGCTGATCCGGGTGGCCTACAAAGTGATGGCTCGGGAGGGGGTGCATCGCGTGCCGCTGCAGCAAATCGCCACCGAGGCCGGGGTGTCCAAAGGCTTGCTGATCTATCACTTCCAGACCAAGGACGGGTTGGTGCTGGCCTCTCTGGAGTGGGTTCTGGAGGCGACCGAAGCCCGGATCCGGGACCATCTCGCCGAGTCCGATGATCCCGCCATCGCCATCTCACAGGTGGTGGATGCGGTGTGGGTCAGCCCGGAGGCGAATCGCGATTTCTTCCGGTTCTATCTCGACGGAGTCGAGCATCAGGCGCGCTCCCCGGAGTTCGACGAGTTCGCTGAGAAGGCGCGATCGATCATGAACAGCTTCTACCGGGAGGTCATCGTGGCCGGGGTGGAGTCCGGTGTTCTCGATGTCGAAGACCCGACAGCTGCTGCGATCCAGATGCGGGCTGTCATCGAAGGGATGTTCCTTCAATGGCTCCAGACCTCTGACTGGCGCACCAATCACATGGAGTACAAGGAACACTGCCGGAGGGCCTTGTTGCGTGCCCTGGGCGCGACAGATCCCGGTCGGTGAGACCGGGATCCGCCGCGTCGGCCCCCCGCTGTCAGCCGGCGGGGACGAGTACCGCGTCGATGATGTGAACAGTGGCGTTGGCGGTCTGCACGTTCCCGCAGACCACTGAGGCGCCGTTGATGCTGGCCAGGTCGCCATCGGAGGCAATCTCCAGCTCCTCACCCTGGACCGTGGTGACCGAGCCGGCCTCGATCAGGTCGGCCAGGTCGGCATCCTCACCGGCCACTACGTGGAACGTGAGGATCGATGTCAGCAACTCCGAGTCGCCGAGGATGGCATTCAGCTGGTCCTCAGGGATGGCGGCGAAGGCGTCGTTGGTCGGGGCGAAAATGGTGAACGGGCCCTCACTGTTGAGGGTGTCCACCAGACCGGCCTCGCTGACCGCGGTTACCAACGTCGAGAGGACGGGGTTGTTCGAGGCTGCGGTGGCGGCCGGATCGTCGGCCATGCCGTCGAATGAGCCTTCACCCTCTGCCGGCACCGCCGAACAGGCCGGGCCTACGTTGGTCGCCGTCAGGTCGGCCATCGCCTCCCCGGCTTCGGGGACGAGCACACTGTCGATGATGTGGACCGTGCCGTTGGCGGTCTGCACGTTCCCGCAGACGACCATCGCCGTGCCGTTGATCTCGATCAGGTCACCCGAGGGAGCGATCGTGATCTGGGCACCGTTGACGGTCTCGACTGATCCGGCGTCCACCAGACCCTGCATGTCGAGGCTTTCTCCTGCCACTACGTGATAGGTGAGGATCGAGGTGAGCTGCTCCTGGTCGGCCAGAATTGCGTTGAGCTGATCCTCGGGGATGGCGGCGAAAGCGTCGTTGGTCGGGGCGAAAATGGTGAACGGGCCCTCACCGTTGAGGGTGTCCACCAGACCGGCCTCGCTGACCGCGGTTACCAACGTCGAGAGGACGGGGTTGTTCGAGGCTGCGGTGGCGGCCGGATCGTCGGCCATGCCGTCGAACGAGCCCTCACCGTCCATGGGCACCGCCGAGCAGGCAGGTCCGCTGTTCATTGTCGTAAGGCCGGCCATGGGCTGGGTCGGCTCTGTCATCGACTGGGTGGTTGGGGTAGTCGCTTGGGTGGTGGGTGGGGCGCTCTCCGGAGTATCCGATGATCCGCCTCCTCCACACGCGGCAATGACGAGGGCGAGCAACGCGGCTATGGCCGCAAGCTTCCTCGTGGGCGTCGAGTTCTGCATGATGTTCCTTTCCGGCTGGGTCAGCCTCGGGTCGGTGGGTGTTCGCCGCCGAGCCGGTGCCGGATTGGTCTCAATCGCCGAGGACAACGATCGAGTGCCATCCGGTGGCGCCATCGGGCATCGGAGTGGCCCTCTCCGCTGCCTGGACCTCGCCCGTCGCATCGGTCGCACGACACGTGACGGTGTGCCGCCCGGGGGTCACCTGCCAATGCAGACGCCATTGGCGCCATGTGGTGTTGGCCACCTCTTCGGCGAGCTCGGCTTTCTGCCAGGGACCGTCGTCGATCTGGACCTCGACTCTGGCGATGCCCCGAGTCTGGGCCCAGGCCACGCCTGCGATCGTGCTCGGGCCGGCCGGCACGCTGTCCAGCGGGCCTGGTGTGTCGATGCGGGACTGAGTCTTGATCGGCGCCTGAGCCGACCATTCCCGGCGCGCCCAGTAGTGGTCGAACGCCGCGAAGGTCGTGATCTCGATCTCCTTCAGCCACTTCGTGGCCGAGACGTAGCCATAGAGCCCGGGGACGACGAGACGAGCCGGGAAACCGTGGACGAGGGGCAAGGGCTCCCCGTTCATCCCGATCGCGATCATGGCGTCTCTCCCGTCGGTGGCGGCGGCGACCGGGAACCCGCAGGTGTAGTTGTCGACCGACCGGCCAACCACCTGGTCCGCACCGGCTTGCACACCGGCTTCGTCGAGCAGGGCGTCGAGGCGGATCCCCTGCCAGCGGGCGTTGCCCACCAGTTGGCCGCCCACCTCGTTGGAGACACATGTGAGGGTGATGTCGGACTCGATCTGGGCACGTGCCGTCAGATCGGCGTAGGAGAAGATCAGCTCCCGATCGACCATCCCGTAGATGCGAAGTGAGAAGTCCTCGATCGATACCCGTGGGACGCTCAGAGCGGTATCAATCCGATAGAACTCGTCGTTGGGGGTGATGAACGGAGTCAGCCCTGGCAATCCGAGATCGGCGCCAGCGCCGACCGGGGGGAGTGGCCGAGCGACTCGGGGGAGAGTGCGGGTCGCGGAGGCCGGGGAGATGGCGGCACTGGCGGCGGTGAGACGCCCGGCGCCGGTGGCAATCCCTGCGGTGACGAAGGTAGCGCCGAGCCCGATGAGGAATCGGCGCCGGTCTTCGGAGCCGATCCCGGCGTCGGAATCGCGCCGTCCGAACCAGGCGCGATGGAGCGCGAGCAGAACGGCAACCCCAACGAGGGCGCCGATGCCCGCCGGAAAGACCGAGACGAATCCCCGGCCGGCCAAGAGTGCGGCGGTTGCGCCGACGGCGCCGAAGGCAAGGATTCCGACGATGCCGAAGAGGAGCCGGTGTCTCATGGCGATGATGCCGACAGCCGCGGAGTACAGGACGAGGATGACGGCGATCCCGGCAAGCAGGGCCAGCTTGTCGTTCGTGCCGAACAGCTGGATGGCCGCATCCTTCAGCCAGGGCGGGACGAGGTCTATCACGCGATCGCCTACGTCGAGGATCGGCGATCGTGTATTCGTGCCCGCGGCGGCCACCAACTCGGCGGCTGCCAGGGATGCGGCGCCGGCGGCGAGGCCAACGGCAGCAGCGAGAAGACGGCCCGGTCGTTGCATGATGTAAGGAGTTCGCCACCGTGAGGACGCCGGATTGGCCCAATCCACGAGTTGCCCGGTTGCGAACCAATGCAAATGCAGATCGTGGCCGCCGTTCGACCCCACCCGGTGCCCTGGGGTGTGGGTAGCCTCCCACGCTCCCGCACGATCTGTCTGACACGCATGTCAACACCATCACCGCTCGACAGCCTCATGACACGGGTCGCCCAGGGCGATGCGGAGGCCTTCTCCGATCTCTATGACCAGACCTCGTCGATGGTCTACGGGCTTGCCCTTCGTGTTGTGCGCTCCGAGGCCCTGGCCGAAGAGGTGACCCAGGAGGTCTATCTCCAGGTCTGGAGGCAGTCGTCCGGCTTCGACGCACAGCGCGGCTCGGTCAAATCCTGGATGGCGACGATGGCCCACCGGCGAGCCGTCGATGTGGTCCGCAGATCCCAGAGCGCCAGGGACCGGGAGCTCAAGGTGCCGGCCGACCGCCCCGAGGCCGACGTCGCCGAGTTGGCGATCCTCGGCGACGAGCGAGATCGGGTGCGTGCTGCTCTCAGCTCATTGACCGACTTACAGTTTCAGGTGATAGAGATGGCCTACTTCGGGGGCCTCACCTATCGGGAAGTGGCCGAGCGGTTGGACACCCCACTGGCGACGGTGAAGACACGGATCCGGGATGGCCTCACCCGTCTGCGATCCGCCCTAGGTGAAGACGATGGATGAAATGCACGATCTCGTGGCGGCATATGCGGTAGACGCCCTCGACGACTCGGAACGCGCCGAGTACGAGGCGCATCTCGCCGACTGCCGGCAGTGCCAGGAAGACCTCGTGGGCCTCCGAGAGTCGACCGTGTTGATCGCCGAGGCAGCGGACGTCAGTCCGCCTCCTGCTCTCAAGGAGCGGGTGATGGCTGCTCTTGGGGAGGACGAAACCACGAATGTGGTCTCGATCGACGAAAACCGGCGCCGTCCCCGTCTCTGGGTGCCTTTCGCCGTGGCGGCGCTGGCGGCATTGGTCCTGGGCGCTGTGGTCATCTTCCAGGCGGTTGCAATGGACGACCTCTCCGGGCCGGGCGGCGTGACAGCGGCTGCAGAGGCCGCGGCCAACGAACCTGGGGCCATAGTCGCCGAGTTCACGACGGACACAGGCTCGGTCGGCCAAGTCGTACTTACGCCGGACGGCGAGGGTTATCTCGTTCCATCAGGACTGGAGACGCTGCCCGAGGATCGGACCTACCAACTGTGGGTGATCACGCCGGACGAGCTAGCCATTTCGGCCGGGGTCCTGGGCAATGATCCTGTCCCTTCTCGTTTCACCTGGACCGACGATGTGGCCGGCTTCGCCTTGACTCGAGAGGTGGCGGGCGGGGTGGTCAGCAGCGAGGGAGACGTAGTCTCCGTTGTGGAGTTGTGACGAGCCAGGTAGACCCCCATGTCTTTGTTGTATTCGGCGGCACCGGCGACCTGGCCCAGCGCAAGCTCATCCCGTCGCTCTACCGGCTGATCACGGATCAACAAGCTCGGAA
>JALDXP010000174.1:0-5971 GCA_032154885.1 Actinomycetota bacterium | reverse complement strand
ACCAAGCTCGCCCAGACCAACCTGAGGAACGTGGTCGGTGACCTCGACCTCGATGCAGCGCTCACCTCACGCGAGGTGATCAACGCCAAGCTGCGCCAGATCCTCGACGACGCAACCGACAAGTGGGGGGTACGCGTGGTCCGCGTGGAGTTGCAGCGGATCGAGCCGCCGGCCGACGTCACCGATGCGATGCACCGCCAGATGAAAGCCGAGCGCGACCGTCGAGCCCAGGTCACTGAGGCAGAGGGAGCCAAGGCCGCCGCCGTCCTACGGGCCGAAGGCGTCCAGCAAAGCCAGATCCTGGAGGCGACCGGACAGGCGGAGGCGATCAAGCGGGTGGCCGATGCCGAGCAGTATCAGTTGCTCACGGTGGCCGAGGGCGAGGGCCAGGCCATCGAGCGTGTCTTTGGCGCCATCCACAATGGTGACCCGACCCCGGATCTGATCGCGATCCGATACCTCGAGGCGCTGGAGCAGGTCGCCAATGGTCAGGCGACCAAGATCTTCCTCCCCCTCGATACCAGTGGGGTGCTGGGGAGCGTCGCCGCCATAGGGGAGATGTTCAGGGAAGGAAATATCTCGAGGACGCCACCCGAATCACAGGGTCAGTAGCGGGCGGTCGAGAGCGGCGGCGACCTTCGCCACCGTCTCCATCGTTTCGGCGAAGCCGTCGAGCGTCAGGCTCTGCGGGCCGTCACTGAGCGCTTCCTCGGGTCGATCGTGCACCTCTATGAGCAAGCCGTCGGCGCCGGCAGCGACTCCTGCTGCCGAGAGGCTCGGAACCAGGGAGCGCTTCCCGGCGGCATGGCTGGGGTCGACGATCACAGGAAGGTGGGAGCGTTCCTTGAGGACGGGGACCGCACTGATGTCGAGCGTTCCCCTGGTAGCGGTCTCGAATGACCGGATGCCCCTCTCGCAGAGAACGACCCGCGGGTTCCCTGCGCCAACGATGTACTCGGCCGCGAGAAGCATCTCCTCGATGGTGGACATCAGGCCCCTCTTCAGCAGCACCGGGGTGGGCTGCTCGCCGACAGCGGAGAGGAGGCGGAAATTCTGCATGTTTCGGCTTCCCACCTGGAGCATGTCGACATGCCGGTTCATCGAGGCGATGTCCTCCGGGGCGACCACCTCCGACACCACCCCCAGACCGGTCTCCTCTCGGGCGCGGGCCAGCATCTCGAGACCTTCCTCCCCCAGCCCCTGGAAGCTGTATGGCGAGGTCCGGGGTTTGAAGGCACCGCCTCTTAGGAGCACTGCCCCCTCCTTGGCCACCGATCGGGCGATCGTGAGGAGTTGCTCCTCAGACTCCACCGAACACGGCCCGGCGATGACCGCAACGCCTTTCCCTCCGATGACCACATCCCCGACCTTCACCGTGCTCGGCTCGACTCGCGCCTCCCTGGCGACGAATGGATAGCGAGGGGCATCGAGGCTTACCGACTCGACACCTGGAAGAGCACCGATGGATTCGGCGATTCCCGGCTCCGGGTCGCCGATGATGCTGACGATGGTGGTCGCACCCGCCTCGCCGACATGGACGCGGAGACCGTGGCCCTCGATGAACCGGAGGATCGCGGCCTTCTCCCCCAAGGTGCAGACAGACGAGAGCGTGGCGATCATTGACGCAACTCTGCCACGAACGACACGGGGTCCTGGCCGTCGGACATGATTTCGACAAGGGCGCTGCCCACGATCACACCGTCGCAGTGCGGGGCGAGTGCTCGGACCTGATCGGGAGATCGCACCCCGAACCCGGCGAGGACAGGCGGTCTCGATGCAGCACGTACCCGATCGAGGTATGCCGTCACCTCCGGCCCCGCACCGAGGGTGCCCCCGGTAGTGCCGGTCATCGTCACTGCGTAGGTGAAGCCCTCCGAGGCCTTGCCCAGGGCTTCGAGCCGGTCCTGACTGGTCACCGGACTGACTAGTTGCACCAGACCGATGCCGTTCTCGCGGGAGACACTGGCGAGCTCTTCGGATTCTTCCAGCGGCAGATCCGGAACGACAAGCGCCGAAACTCCAACACCTGCCAGTCTCGGCAGCAGTGACCCATAGCCGTAGGCCAGCAGCGGGTTGAGATAGCTCATCACCACCAAATCGGCATCGAGCGCGCCGAGTCCCTCGATCGCGACGAGGATCGATTCGAGTGTGGCGCCATTCTCCAAGGCGACCCGGCTCGACTCCTGGATGGTGGCGCCATCAGCCATAGGGTCGGAAAAAGGGATTCCGATCTCGACTGCGAGGGAGATCCGGGATAGGGCCAGCAGTGCGTCGGCGAAGGCGGCCGACGATGGATACCCGCCGGTGAGGTAGGGGACGATGGCGGTCTCATCCACGGCCAATCTCGTCTCGAGTCCGCGAGCTCCGACCACAGAGGCGCTCATCGGTTGAGCCCTCGCAGGATGTCGATGTCCTTGTCCCCCCGGCCGGAGAGGCCCACCAGGACGGTCGATGCGGGATTGGCCTCCAGCCACCGTTTCGCCCCGACCAGGGCGTGACTCGACTCGAGTGCGGGAAGAATGCCCTCGTGACGACCCAGCTCGTACAGGGCGGCCAAAGCCTCGTCGTCGGTTGCGCTCTCGTAGGTGACCCGCCCGGTCTCCGCCAACCACGAATGCTCGGGGCCAACTCCTGGATAGTCGAGGCCTGCTGACACTGAGTGCGTTTCCTGGACCTGGCCGTCGTCGTCTTGGAGGAGAAATGAGAAGCTCCCATGAAGCACGCCCGGAGTCCCTCGCCCGATGGTGGCGGCGTTGTGCCCCAGCTCGGGAGATGTCCCCCCGGCCTCCACACCGATCAGCTCGATCGGGTCGTCGAGCAGGGGATGGAACAACCCGATGGCGTTGGAGCCTCCCCCGACACAAGCGACCGCGGCATCCGGCAGACGTCCCGACCGCTCCAGCATCTGTCGCCGGGCTTCTCGGCCGATAACCGATTGGAGCTCTCTGACCAGCCATGGGTACGGGTGGGGACCCACGGCCGAGCCGAGGAGATAGTAAGTGGTCTCTGGTCGGGTCACCCAGTCACGCAGGGCCTCGTTGATCGCGGCCCGCAGGGTCGCGTCCCCAGATGTGACCGGCTCTACCCTCGCCCCCAGGATTCGCATCCGCTCCACATTCGGCGCCTGACGTTCGATGTCCACCGAGCCCATGTAGACGGTGCAATCCAGGCCGAGACGAGCACAGGCCGCTGCCGTGGCCACGCCATGCTGGCCCGCCCCTGTCTCGGCGATCACCCGCTCGGCGCCCATCTCCCTGGCCAGGAGGGCCTGTCCTATGGCGTTGTTGATCTTGTGCGCCCCGGTGTGGGCGAGGTCCTCGCGTTTCAACCACACTTCGCCACCCCAGGACTCACCCAGGCGGACAGCATGGGTGAGCGCGGTCGGCCGGCCCACCCAGGAAGACAATTCCTCCTCGTACATGTTGAGAAAGCCAGGATCATCGAGGAGGAGCCGGGCGGTCTCCTCCAGCCTGGTCAAGGCGGGGACCAGGATCTCGGGCACGTACCGCCCACCGAAGCGGCCGTAACGCCCGGTCTCGTCTCGGGCGGTCGTCATACGTTTCCTCCCACACCCACGCTTCGCGCCGCTTCGACAAAGGCTTTCATGCGCTTCGGATCCTTCACTCCCGGTGCCCTCTCGATGCCGGAGCTGACGTCGACCCCGAATGGCCTGACCAGAGAGACCGCCTCACCCACGTTCTCGGGGTCGAGGCCACCGGCCAGGATCAGCCGACCCGGTCCATCGAGCATGGCGAGCCGCTCCCACCTCGGTGTGAGACCGGTCCCGCCACGAGCGGCGCTGTCGACCAGGACCATCTCCCTTCCCGCCGAGCCGGCGGCGAGGGCGAAGTCACGGTCGAGCGAATCGCTGTCGACGACTACCGGGAGGAGCAGGTCTGTTGAGATCCCGACCAGAGTGGAGAGCTCGGACTGGAAGAGATCAGGGCCGACCTCTTCTCGTGCGCGAACCAACAGCTCCGGTGACGGGTCATGGAAGACGGCGACACCGAGAACCGAGTCGGGCAACCTCGCGTTGAGTCTCGCCGCCAAATTCAACGGAATCTGTCGAGGGGAGGGAGTGAGAACAAACCCGACCGCGTCGGCTCCCGCCGCGACTGCAGCCTCGAGATCGGCCTCTGACTTGACCCCGCACAGCTTCACGAAGAGAGTCATGAGGGCACCGCCACGGCCCGACGACCGGCCGCGACCATCTCGCTGACCAGATGACCTGGATCGTCGGTTCTCATCAGCGCCGAACCGACGAGGGCGGCGTGATATCCAGATGAGGCGACCCGTTCGATATCGGCAGGGCTTTGCATCGCACTTTCGGCAACGCTCACCACGTCGCCCGGGAGCTGTCCGCCAAGAGCGACATGACGTTCAGGCACGACTTCCAATGTGTCGAGATCCCGGCAATTGACCCCGGCGATGAGGTTTTCTCGCCCTGACACAACCCTTCTTATGCGTTCGAGGTCATCTCCGTCGAAGGCTTCGAGAAGGGCAAAAGCCTCGCTTTCGAAGACGGCGTCGAGGATCTCGACCATCGCCTCGTCGCTCAGGATTCGGGCGATCACCAGGACCCCATCGGCCCCCGCCTCTCGCGCCTCGTACACCTGGATCGGGTCCACCAGAAAGTCCTTGGCCAGCACAGGGACCGACACGGCGGCCGCTACGACCTCCAACATCTCGATGGACCCACCGAATTCGGAGGGCTCGGTGAGCACAGAGACCATGGCGGCACCACCTGCTTGGTAACCCACCGCGGTCTCGACCGGGTGACGTTCAGGAAAGGCGCCTTCCGAGGGTGACCTTGGCTTGACCTCGGCGATCACATCGAACACCGCTCCGAACGTGCCCAGTGGGCGTGGCTTGGGCCCGGCGATCACTGTCTCGCGACGCTCGGGGAGCGAACGGCGTGCGGCGGCTTGCGCGGCCCGTTGCCGGGATCGAGCGGCCATGGTCTCGAGGAAAGAGTCCCCCCTCCCCCCTTCGGGGTACTCCCCCCTCCGGGGGGAGAAAGCGCTCATCGACCGGCCTCGGACGCCCCGAATTCCTCGAGCGACTTGGCCAGAGCGAGCGCCCTCCCGTCGTCGATGGCGGCGCCGGCCATCGCCACCGCCTCTTCGGGCAGGTCGGCGCGCCCGCTGACCTCGAGTGCCAGGGCTGCGCCGAGCACGACCGAATCCCGGTGCGGGCCTTGCTCGCCTTCGAGGACGTCGAGCAGGCGTCTGGCGTTGTGCTCCGGCGAGCCACCGGCCAGGTCATCCATCTCACAACGGGCCATCCCGGCGTCGGCCGGGTCCCGGACGAATTCCTCGACCGAGCCCGGATGCACGTCGAAGAGAATGAACTCGCCCAGTGGGGAGGGCTCGTCCCAACCTCCCGCTCCGTGCACCACGAACGCCCGGTCGATGCCTAGACCGGACAGGGCTCCGGCCATCAGCCGAGCCGCGGAAGCGTCGAAGGCGCCGATCACCATGTTGGGCGGAGCCGCCGGATTGGTGAGGGGCCCGAGAATGTTGAACACCGTGCGTACAGCCAACGCACGGCGGACCGGGCCCACAGCAGCCATCGCCGGGTGGAAGTACGGGGCGAATAGAAACGTGAAGCCGGTGGCCTTGAAGAGCCGCTGCACCTGGTCCTCATCCATTGGCATGGGCAGCCCGAGCGCCTCGAGAACATCGGCACTCCCACTGTCGCTGGTCATCGAACGATTCCCGTGTTTGACCACCGGGATCCCACTCGCCGCGGCCACGATCGCCGACCCGGTCGAGAGATTCAGGCTGCCCGACCGGTCGCCCCCGGTTCCGACCACGTCGACGGCGCCGGTGACATCGACCTGGGGATCAGTGGCCAGGGCCCGCATTGCCCGGGCAAATCCGCGCACCTCCTCCGGCGTCTCGCCCTTGGCCCTGAGTGCGGCGAGGATGGCGCCGGCCAGGGCCGGTTCGACCTCTCCCTCGATCAGCTG
>JALDXP010000173.1:0-5994 GCA_032154885.1 Actinomycetota bacterium | reverse complement strand
GTGCTTGCGTCCGCCGAGTGGCTCCCCTTTCCCGAGGCCCGCTTCGACATCGTCAGCTTCGGCTATCTGCTCCGCTACGTGGGGGACGTGGGCGATTGCATGGCCGAGGTCACGCGTGTGCTGAGGCCGGGTGGCCGCGTTGGAATGGTGGAATTCGGCCGGCCGCGGGGTATCTGGCGGCCGTTGTGGTGGCTCTATACCCGTCTCGTGCTGCCCGCCGCCGGGCTCCTCGCCGGAAAGGGCTGGCCCGAGGTAGGAAAGTTCCTCGGTCCGAGCATCGAGGATTTCGCGGACAACTACCCGCCAGATCGGCTCGCCCTCATCTGGGAGAGAGCCGGTCTCGCCGGGGTCCGGTACGAACGCCTATCACTTGGTGGAGGTCTCGTCATGTGGGGGCACAAACCAGGGCATTCCGAGATTGGAGGCTCGTGAGCGATCGCCGGCCGGCCTTCTACGCACCCACCGGCTCTCTCACCGGAGACTTCGTCTCCCTCCTCCATGTCCCCTACACGTTGTGGCACCTCTCTTATGTCCCCATCGGAGCCGCCCTCGCCTTAGAGCTCGATTGGTTCATCCTCGGCGGCACCCTGGCTGCATTCGCCGTAGGGCTCGGTGTGGGGGCCCACGCCCTCGACGAGGTGAAGAGCCGGCCTCTAGGGACGCGCATATCGGACCGGGCGCTGTGGGTGGTAGGCATCGGAGCCATGGTCGTGTCGCTGGCGATCGCCGTGGTCGGGTCGTTTGTCATCTCACCCTGGGTCCTGCTTTGGGCGATCGCGGGCATTCTCCTTGCCGTCGGCTATGCCCTGGAATGGCCGTTCCTTCACAGTGACGTGGGGTTCGGGCTGGCCTGGGGGGCGTTCCCTCTTCTGGTGGGCTACTGGGCGCAGACGATGACGATCACGCTGCCTGTCATCGTCATGGCTGCGATGGCGTGTCTCCTCAGCTTGGCGCAAAGGGCCTTGAGCACCCCTGCTCGTTTTGTCAGGCGACGCACCGGCGAGGCGGCGACCGTGTTCGACAGAGAGCGATCCTGGGATCGAGGACAACTCTTGCAAACCTGGGAGAAGCCGCTTCGCCTCCTCACGTGGACCACGGTCACCCTCGCCATCGGGCTCCTGCTGACCCACATCTAGGCGTCAGACCGTCGTCACCCTGACCGGGAGATGCTTGATCCCGTTGATGAAGTTTGAGCGAAGACGATCGGGTGGGCCCGTGATCTCAATGGAGGCGACCCGCCTCAATAGCTCCTCGAACACGACCCGTACCTCCAGACGGGCCAGGGATGCGCCCAGGCAAACGTGACGGCCTGTGCCAAAGGTCAGATGGTCGTTCGGTTGGCGACGAATGTCGAAGGTGAACGGGCTATCGAAGACTTCCTCGTCGTGATTCGCCGAGGGGTACCACATGACCACCCGGTCTCCAGACCGGATGGTCCTCCCTCGCAACACCACGTCCTGGGTGGCGGTGCGCCGGAAATGCATCGTCACCGAGGAAGTGCGGAGGATCTCCTCAGTCGCCGGCGCCGAGTGCCGCGCCGGGTCGTCACGAAGTTGTTCCAGCTGGTCGCGATGTTCGAGGAGATATATCAGACCGTGACTGATCGTGTGCCGGGTCGTCTCGTTCCCGGCGACCATCATGAGGGTGAAGAAGTTCTTGAACTCCAGGTCGGTCAGGGGCTGACCGTCCGGTTCGGCAGTGAGAAGCACCGTGACGATGTCGTCGGCCGGGTTGCTTCGCCGTTCCAGTGCGATCTCCTCGGCATAGCGAAAGACTTCGAGGGCGGCCGGCGATCGAAATGGGAGGAGCCGATATTCCTCCGTGTCCATCTTGTCGATCACCACGGGCGTGTACTCGGGGTCGGCGTTGGAGATCATCTGATCCCCCCAGGCCACCAGCTGTTGGGCGTCCGTCTCGGGAACGCCGAGAAGGCGGCAGAGAAGCCTGATGGGGAGCTCCCGGGCGATCTCGGTGACGAAGTCGAACTCTCCAAGGGGGAGCACACGGTCGAGGACCTGGCCGGCCAGGGTGCGGAACGCGCTCTCGTAGGTCGCCACCACCTTGGGGGTGAAGCCGGGTTGGACCAGACGTCTCAGCCTGGCGTGCTCCGGAGGGTCGAACTCCATCATCGTGCGCCTTGCCTCGAGCTCATCGGGGGCCATCTGCTCGATCCTGATCCCCCTCGACGCTGTGAATCTCCCGAAGTCCCGGCTCGCTGCCGAGATGTCGGCGTGCTTGGTCAGCGCCCAGAACCCCTCGCCATCGCTCTCCTCGACCCAGGCCACCGGCTCCTCGCGGCGCATGCGGGTGAAGGTGGCGTGGGGGACAGACCGCACGAAGGTGTCGTGTGAGGTGATGTCTGCGTGGGCATCACCGGGTTCCTGGTGAAGGGTGCTCAGGGACATTTGCCCACATGATCGCAGCGTTCTACTCAGTACCGTGGGGCGGGATGGCGGACCACCGAAGAATCCTGCTCGACGGCGCGGCCACCCAGGTCGTAAGAGACGGCGAGGAGCTCGTGACTGGTGACGGCCACAGGGTCCCGGTCGAGCAGGCGATCCACCTCCCCCCCGTCGAGCCGTCGAAGATCATCGCCGTTCACCTCAACTACCGCAGCCGCGTGGAGGAGTTCATGACGAAGCTCCCGCCAGCGCCAACCTATTTCCAGAAGCCGACGAGTGCGCTGAACTCCCACGGCGGCAACGTCGTCCGGCCCGCCGGCTGCCGGTACCTCAACTACGAGGGGGAGATCGCCATCGTCATCGGGGAGACATGTCGCGACGTCTCGATCAGCGAAGCCGAGTCACGGATCGCCGGATACACGATCGCCAACGACTTCGGGCTGCACGACTTCCGCGACACGGACGCCGGCTCGATGCTCCGGGTCAAGGGCTCTGACACACTCTGCCCGATCGGCCCAGGGATCGTGACCGACTGGGCATTCAAAGGGAAGCGGATCACGACCTACGTGAACGGTGAGATTCGCCAGGAAGGGTCTACTGACGAAATGGAATGGGACATGGGATATCTCGTGGCGGATCTGGCCCGCACGATCACGCTGTTACCGGGGGACGTCATCCTCTCGGGCACGCCCGCCGGGTCGAGACCTGTTGACCCCGGGGACGTGGTGACGGTCATGGTGGAGGGCCTCGGGGCGTTGACCAACACCATCGTCGAAGGACCGACGGCGATCGACCCGCGCTTTGGCGCCCAACCCAGTAACTCCGAAGAGGTGGTATCGACCGCACTCGGTGGCGACTGGGAGCATCGTGGAGTTCGTGCGCCGATGGGTCCCGGCTCAGCGCACTACCGGTCGGAGATCGATGTCTGAGACTCCGGAGCGTGTGGTTGCACTGCTCCGCGGAGTCAATGTGGGAGGGGTCAGGGTGCCGATGGCAGAGCTCAGATCATTGCTCGAACACCAGGACCTGGGCGAGGTCCGGACTCACCTCCAGAGCGGGAATGTGATTCTGACTCCACCATCCGGCGAGCCCGGCGCTGTTGCCGGAATCATCGAAAAGGTGATCAGCGACAGTCTGGGATTGACGATCCGAGTCATCGTCCGGGACCGGGATGAGATGGCGACGACGGTCCTGGCCAACCCCTTCCTCGGGCCGGATACCAACCCCACCATGGTTCATGCGGTCTTCCTCGAATCCGCGCCGGCCGACGACCGGGTGGCGGCGCTCGACCCCGATCGCTCACCCGCCGACAGATTCTCCGTCGAGGGCCGGGAGATCTTCGTTCAATACGGCCCTGGCGGCTCGGGGCGCTCCAAGCTCAACCTCAGCTATTTCGAGAAGATCCTCCGCATCACCGGCACCGCCCGGAACTGGAACACGGTGACCCGCCTGCTCGAGATGCTCGAAGAGAGCTAGACCGGATCCAGAACGGGTGGGCTGAGGGCGCCCCTGATCTCATCGAGACGTTCCGGAACGACGCGGTAGTGGACCCATCGCCCCCGCCTCTCTCCAACAACGAGGCCGGCCTCGCGCAGGATGCGGAGATGGTGGGACACGGTCGGTTGAGCCAGCCCGAGCGGGTCTTCGAGCTCGCAGCCACAGGCGGTCCCCTCTGGGGCGGCCGCCAGCATGGAGACGATCCTGAGACGGACCGGATCCGCCAAGGCGGCAAACATGGCAGCAGTCCGTATGGCTCCCTCCTCCTCGAGGACTCCGCCGAACAGCGGCTCGCAACATTGCATTCTCATATTGACATTAGTCGATGCATCGACAAAGATCGATATATCGAAGATCATCGATACGAAGGGAGTGGTGATGATCCTCCTCGATGACAGCAACTGCTGTGGCGGCGGCGACGGGATTCGCTGCTGCTGATCG
This sequence comes from Actinomycetota bacterium, assembly GCA_032154885.1. GTDB lineage: Bacteria > Actinomycetota > Acidimicrobiia > Spongiisociales > ZC4RG35 > JARDZU01. The sequence goes on along the minus strand of JALDXP010000173.1, from coordinate 1,654 downwards.
GCATCCGGTCGGGGTGTTGCTCAGTCGAGCAGCGCCCCGACCGATCTCCCCTCCTCACAGTCCTCGAGGAGCGGGCAATACCGGCACCAAGGCCCGCCGCTCCGAGGAAGATCGGCGCCCGTAGCCCAGGCCTTGCGAAGGAGATCCACCAGCTCGGCGACCTCGACGGCCACCCTCCCCGCGTCCGTCGATGACGGAACGGTTCGATACCGCTCCCCCGTCCTCACCGATACCGCTTCGACGTATGCCGGCAACGCTCCACTGTCGAGCAGCCACAACAGCGCATAGAACAGAAGCTGATCTTCAGGATCGGTGAGCTCGCCGGTTTTCCAGTCAACGAGGCGGAACCCACCGAGGTCCTCGCGGTAGACCGCGTCGACTGTGCCCATCAAATCCACACCTTCGGCCACTGTCGCCTCGATGCTGTGCTCGGAGCCTTCGAACCCCTCGGTAGGCAGCCTGGTGAAACGCTCGTAGAGGCCACGGACCTCTTCGATGACGGCGGCCAGGGCGGACGGGCGCATCTCGAGATCCGCCATCTTGTTGTTCAGAGTCGAGCCGCCGATCTCCTCACGGCAGGCCTGGACGAAGTCATCAGATGCGATCGAGCCCGAAGTCAGGTGACGGCTGAAGATCCGATGCGCAAGGATGCCGAGGAACGACTGACGGCTCTCCGGACCATATATCCCCTGCAGTCTCGCCCCGGCCTGGGCGGGGCACTTCTTGAAAGTGACGTAGGTCGACGCCGAGACCTTGACGGCTTCACCATGAACCATTTCCGGGAATCGGATCGTCACTCGAATCGAGAGTACAGAGCGGTCATGTCACATTTTCGGATAAGGGCGGACTGCTCATTACCATCGCCGGCCCCGGGCAAAAAGGTCGTTTTGGGGCGGCCTTCCATGAAAAAGCATCTCTCCGCAGTCAGGACTCCGCTTGGCGCGCTCATCGTGGGTGTGGCCGGTCTCGTGCTGCTCTTGCTCACGGCCTATGGCCTGACCCGGCTGGCTTCCCGTGGTGAGGTGATGGGGCGAGTGGAGGTCTCCGACACCCAGATCGGCGGTCTCGACGAGGAACAAGCCCTGAGCGCGTTGGTGGCGGTGGAGGAGGAATACCTGGGCCGGCCCGCCGTCTTCAACATCGAGGGCAAGTTCGTCAGCATGCAGCCCCCCGAGGCCGGGCTCGACATCAACGAGCAGGCGATCGCCGATGAGGCGCTGCTCGTTGGGCGCAACGGCAACGTGATCTCCGAGTTCGCCTGGTGGATCAGCCACATATTCGACACGGTGCACGTGCCGGTCAGAGGTTCGATCGACGACGTGGCGATCGAGGAGGTGTTCGACACCTGGGACGCCGAGGTGATCGCCCTTCCCCCGTCACCGGGCGGCGTGATTCTCACCGATGGCCGTCCGACTGCTGTCTACCCCGAGGTCGGAACCGGTGTCGACCGACCCGCGGCCCGGGCCATCGTCGAGGCCAGCCTTCTCTCTCTCGAGCCAGAGCACACTTCGATCCCGACAACGACCATCGTGCCGGTGCTCACAGATCAAGACGTGGACCGAGCTGTCGAGCAGGCCGAAGCAATGCTCGTCGAGCCGATCCAGCTCGACCACGAGGACGTCGATGTGGTGTTCACCGTCGACCAGTTGACCGA
>JALDXP010000172.1:0-6009 GCA_032154885.1 Actinomycetota bacterium | reverse complement strand
GGTGATACACTTGCAAATTGCAAGTTGCTAGTGACGAGGAGGCACATGATGATTCTCACCGAGATCGGGGAGGCGGTGGCCTCGCTGGCGGACTCAGTCGGACCGTCGGTGGTCGGGCTCGGAGGTCGTTGGGGCATGGGCTCCGGGGTCCTGCTGGAAGACGGCCTGGTCCTCACCAATGCCCACAATGTGAGTCCCGAACGAGCGACCGTGACCTTTCTCGACGGGCACGTGGAACAGGCGATGGTCCTGGGGATCGATGTCGATGCTGATCTGGCCTTGCTCGAGGTCGGCAACAGTCAGGCGAGGCCTGTCGCATGGAAGCCCGGCGAAGTCGCCCTCGGCATCGGCGCGCCGGTCGTTGGGCTAGCCAACCCTGGCGGGCGGGGGCTCAGAGCGACTCTCGGCTGGGTTGCTGCCGCCAATCGGTCGTTCCGAGGCCCCCGGGGCCGACGGGTGGCCGGAGGATTCGAGCACACTGCCCTGGCTCCTCCCGGGGCATCGGGTGGCCCTGTGGTCGATCTGGACGGCCAGCTGGTTGGGATCAACACCCGCCGATTGGGCAGGGGGTTCTATCTGGCGCAGGCCGCAAGCAGCGATCTGAGGGCCACGGTGATAGCGCTTCGCAGCGGTGACCGCCCCGAGCCGCGCCATCTCGGCATTGGTCTCGCTCCGGTGGAGGTGACCCGGCGTCTTCGCCGGACCATGGGCCTCGACGAAGCGGACGGCCTGCTGATCAGGCTGGTCGAGGAGGGCTCACCCGCAGACGTCGCTGGTGTGCGTGAGGGAGACGTTCTGGTCAGCGCAGGAGACCAGGCGACTTCCGATGTCGACGACCTTCATCGCGTCCTCTCTGGTGCCGGCCAGTCATTGAACCTCGAGTTGGTTCGCGTCAATGACAGGGTCTCCGTGACCGCGCGCTTCTCGTGACCCTGGAACCCTCCGTCGACATCGCCCGGGGTCAGAACGCCCTCGACGCGTATTCGGCAGTGGTCACCTCCGTGGCGCGGACGCTGTTGCCCACCGTTGTTGCCCTTTCCACGCGTCGTCGGGGTCGCCGGGGCGAGTGGCATGACGGCTCGGGCTCGGGCGTGGTCATCAGCGGCGACGGGTTCATGCTGACATCTGCCCATGTCGTGGAGGGAAGCACCAGGGGTGGCGCTTCGTTTGTGGACGGCTGGGAGACAGGGTTCGACGTCGTGGGCCGCGACCGACTCTCCGATCTCGCAGTTCTCAAGCTCGAAGGTTCCGAGGCGCCCGCTGCCGAGCTGGGAGACGCCTCGAGCCTGGAGGTAGGCCAGCTCGTGGTCGCTCTGGGCAACCCCCTCGGTTTCTCCGGGTCAGTGACGGCAGGGGTCGTCAGTGCCCTGGGACGGTCGATCGCGGCCAACAGCCAGGGGCATTCCCGCCTCGTCGAGAATGTGATCCAGACCGACGCCGCGCTTCACCCCGGAAACTCGGGTGGTCCGCTGTCCGACGCCGGAGGCAGGGTGGTCGGGGTCAATACGGCCGTCGTCGGTCCCATGATCGGGCAGGGCCTCGGTTTGGCGGTGCCAATCGACGAAGCAACCAAGGCGATCGTCGCAGAGCTGATCAAAAGCGGGAAGGTCCGCCGCGCCTATCTAGGCGTTGCCGGGGGTACTCGCCCTCTGCCGCCGCGCCTAGCCGACCGGTTGGGCCAAGGGCGCGGCATCGAGGTCGTGGAGGTAGTGGACGGCAGCCCGGCACAACGAGCCGGGATCCGCCCCGGTGACATTCTGGTCGCAGGTGATGGCGTGCCGCTACGAGACGCCAGGGACCTGCAGCGCATGATGACCGGAGACCGTGTCGGCGGATCGGTCGACCTCACAGTGATCCGGGGCGGCGCGATTTCGACCGTCACCACCCGGCCGGTCGAGCTCGAAGCAGGCCAGGTCTAGGGCGTCTATCCACGGAAGACAGGCTCCGCCGTCACCGTCGCGCTGTTGCCCCGCTCGTCGGTCCCGGTCACGGTCAGGGTGAAGCTCTCGTCCTTCATGAAGAGCACTGGACCGAGACGCAGGGTGATCGGTTTGCCTGGCGACTTGACCAGATGGGTGATCTGGCCGTCCGTGACTGGTACCCCGTTGAGATCGGCAACGCAAGCGGGTCGCGGGTCGACCGCGTCCTCACAACCGAAATCGACGATGAACAACCCGGTGTTCCGCGTGGCGGCTATCCGATCCAGCTCTGCCACGACCACCGGTGGCGTCTGGTCCAGGGCGAGCCCGACGATGACCGCCTCGTGGTCCGACGACCGGTATTGGTCGGGTGCATAGATCGCGTCCTGGGCGTCTTGCTTGAACTCGGTGTCGTAATCGATGAGGTCGGGTTCGTCGGCGTTGATGTGCCATACCGTCGACCCCGTCACCTGTGCCCGCAGCGTCTGATTGGCCAGCGCATAGTCGAGATAGCCGAGTTGGCCGTCGAACAGGTAGCTGTAGGCCCGCTCGCCCTCGAACTGCAGCAGCAGATCCGTGAAGTCATCACCGGTGGCGGAGACATCGTCGGCACCCGCAGTCAGGGCGTCGATCGGGTCTTCCTTGTCATACGAGTTCAGGTCGCCGATGACGAGGAAATCCGGGTCGCCGCTTCCCGTCGGGTCGGCAGCGAGCCAGTCGGCCAAGACAGCCGCCGACAATGCCCTCGTCAAGTTGCAGTTCCCTTGGATGGGATCGTCATCGCCGGGCCCGCATTCAGAGCCCTTCGATTTCAAGTGGTTGACCACAACGGTGAACAACTCGCCTGTCGTGTTCTCCTGGAAGGTCTGAGCCTGAGCCGGCCGGTTCTGAGCCATGCCCAGGTTGTTGGGGTCCAAGAATTCGTCGCTGTCGAGCACCGCGTCGGTTCCGACCGGGGTCACCCTCGACGGTTTGTAGATGAGGGCGATCCTGATCGCGTCCGGCCCGATCGACCCCGATCCGATGTATTCATAGGTCCCGGCGCCCATCTCCGCGTTGAGCCCGGCGACCAGATCGGCCAGGGCCTCGTCCGTTGGATTGTTCTCGATCTCCATCAGACCGACCACATCGGCATCGATCTCGGCCAGGGCCGTGATGATCTTGTCCTTCTGCCGGGTGAACTCTTCGGCGTCGTCGGCCCCGCGGCATTCCTGGTTCTCGAGGGGCCCGCAGATGAAAACACCCGTGTCAATTGTCGAGAAGTAGTTCAACACATTGAAGGACGCCACCTCGAGACTTCCTCCTACAGCGGTGTGCTCCGCAGGACGGGGATTCTGGACCGCGAAATCGGCACCTTGTGTTGGATGGATCCTGTAGAGGTCGAATGCGAAGTCGAGCACCCCAACCACATTCGTCACCGTGTCACCGCCGCGGAACAGGTTGTCCAGACCGAATTCTGCCCCGTTCGGGTGAATCGCAGGGTCCGGGTTCTGTGCGGTCCGCCCATCGTCGAGGGTGATCCGGCTCAGGGCATTGGCTGCCGCGAGCTGGCCGGCTTCCGGCGACCCGGGCTCGAACAAGGCGGTTGGCTGAAACTGGCGTTCGGTGGAAAGGACGATCTCGCCGAAGCGGTCGTAGTTGAAGAACTCGGAGATCGTCAGCGTCTGAGGCACCTGGACAGACATGCCCTCGAACGCCTCCAGGTCCGTGATCTCCGTCACCGGAAGGGTGACGGTGGCGGGGGTGACTTCGTTCCCGGCCGATATCACCCTCACTGAAGTCACCGTGCCGATCTGGGTGGAGCCGTTGAACTCGTCTACCGTGCCGGTCACTTCGACGAGATCACCAACGGCGACGTCGACGCCGAACGAGCCGTCGAAGACGAAGATGCCTTCGGAGGTCGACGGATCGCTGTCTGCTTGCGAGTCCTCCTCCTGCAGGTAGAAACCGCGCAGTGCCCCGGCGCCTTGGAAGTCACCGACGACAACCGCCTCGACTACGACGCCGGTGCCGTCATGCGGGCTGGCCGGGCCGGCCCCCTGGATCTCATGGATGGGACGGGCCACCGGGTCCGGTGGCACAACCGCACATGCGTTGGCCACGCCGACCGTTGGGATGAACTGGGCGTAGGAGCCGGTGTTTCGGGCTCCGCCACTCCCGTTGGGGCAGCGCTGGTTGGACTGAGTATCTCCCGCGCCGGTTCCGTTCTCATCCACCTGCGGCTGGCTCGCGTTCAACAGGACTAGCAACCCGGGGTCGTCGGCATCGCTGGTGTCGTAGACCAATGCGTCGACGATTCCGTCGAGCACAATCGGTCCTGTCGAGGGAAAGTCGGCCGCGTCGCCCGTGTACAAGGCGACCGCGTCCTGCCCGTTCTGAATCGACACGGTCGAGTCGAGATCGCAATTGACGGCGAACGCAGCATCGACATCTCCGCAGATCACCGCATACCCCTCGGCGTCGGTCGTCAGATCGTCGAGGTCGACGGAGCCGTAGACGAGATCGTTGCTGCCGTTGTAGAAGACGAGCGCGAACCCATCGAGAGGTGTGTTGCCTGCTCCGCCGTCGTAGATCTCGATGAATTCGGCAGCGTCGGCGCCTGGTGTGTCGGCATCGACCTCGTTGATGATCAGGGTGCTGGGTGGGGGAGGCGATTCGTCCTCGGTGTATGAGCCCAGCGGGAACGGCGCCGACGCCGTGGCGTTGGTGGCCGCGCCATCGAGGGCGTTGATGCCGCTGAATTCCCAGTTGCCGAGAGTGAACACGGTGTCCTGACCGGTGCCATTGGCCCGATAGGCCCAGCCGTCCTCGTAGGCCCACGGACCGGCGCCCGCATGCATCGCCTCTCCGAAGACGTCCACTACAGCACCGCTCATGAACAGCTCGACAGCATCATCCCCGTTGAGACTGGGGGCGGTGGCGTTGGTGAAGTCGGGGGCGAATCCGAAGAATGTGGTGAAGCCGGTTGCCTCGCTCGCCAGGTAGATGAAGTCTCCGGCTGCCGCAGACACGGCCGGGAAGGTGAACTCCTGCCCGTCGCTGCCGCCACCGTTGTTGGCAGACCCGACGCCGTAGACGCTCAAGTCCGGGATGTCGTTGGCGACATATAGCTCGATCGCCTTGGGCAGGCCGCCGGGCAATGGTCCGTCGACGACGCCGGTAATGACAAGATCGCCGGTGGTTGCGCCCGCCGGCAGGGCGGTGAGGGGGAGCAGGGAGCCGAGCATGCCGATAACGATCAGCGTGCTCAACCTCGAGCGGTTGCGAGTCACGTCGTCCTCCTGTGGTGCGCCTCCCGCCCCCAGATGAGTGTCTCAGTGAGCCTTTGTCGGCCAGCCCGAAGCTATTGCACCACATCTCGGTCGCAAAGTGAGTTCGTCGAAGCTTCCCCAAGGTTTGGCCGCGGGGTCACCGGTCGGACTCAGTTCGAGTCGCCGTAACCTTCAGCGTTCCATGCTCCTCAAGCACGACGTCCTGGCAGGGATAGAGGCGGGACGGATCGGGTCGGTGTACCGGAGATGGGATCAGGCACGGGTCAAAACCGGTTCGACATTTCGCACTGCGATCGGGGTCGTCGAGGTGCTTTCCGTCGACGCCGTCGACCCGGTGGCGTTGACTCGGGAAGACGCGGTCGAGGGCGGCTACGAGAGCGTGGCCGAGCTCATCGCTTCGGCCGGGAACCGCGGGGAGACGCTCTATCGCATCCGACTTCGCCACGCAGGGCCGGACCCTCGGGTGACACTCCGGGAGACGCCCCCGGATGAGGCCGGCCTGATCGAGATACGCGGCCGTCTACAACGCCTCGACTCCGTCAGCAAGCACGGTCCATGGACACAGGAGACATTGGGCCTGATCGCTGCCAATCCCGGGGTGCGAGCCGAAGACCTGGCCGCATCGGTGGGCCGGGAGAAGATGCCCTTCAAGCTGGACGTCCGCAAGCTGAAGGAGATGGGGCTCACCGAGAGCCTCCTCACCGGGTATCGGCTGTCACCCCGCGGTGAATCCGTCCTGAGATACCTGGCCTAGGGCTTTTTCTCCTGGCCGGGAGCCGTCGCCGAAGGCGAGTCCGCAAGCGAGTTCTTGACCCGGC
>JALDXP010000171.1:0-6019 GCA_032154885.1 Actinomycetota bacterium | reverse complement strand
TCCTACCGAGTATTTCGTTGCTGTCGCAGCCATTAGCGGGAGCGGAGTGTAGGGGTGCCTTCGCTCAATCGAGCACCGGCTCCCATTCGTCCGCGCTGTCCCGGAGCCTGTCGAAGTAGGCACGCAGCTGGCCGGCCCGCGTCTCGCCTACGCCTTCCACGCTGAGCAGTTCGTCGACACGGGCGTCGAGAAGGCTCGACGCGGAGCCGAAGTGCCGGATGATGTCATCGCGGACGGGATCAGGGAGACGACCTACCTGGGAGAGCAGGCGATAGCCACGCGGATCGGCGGGATCATCGAGGTCGGGGAAACCCAACTCCTTGCCCACGCGGCTCGGATCCTCCAGATCGCCTGAGGTCATCGCAGTCATGTCCTCCATGGCCTGACGGATGGCGCTGTTGCGGAGCGGCTTGATGTAGTCCCTGAGCACCGCTCTCTTGGTGAAATCGACACCAGCGAGCAGATCACTCAGCTGGAGATAGACGATGCGCCCCTCGTCGCCCAGAGTGAGGGTGCGCGCCTCGACGACGCGGCCCAGCCGCTCCACGAGCTCGGCCCGCTGCAACACGGTGACAGCCGATCGATATGTGGCCAATCCGGCCACCTCGACCCGCGTCAGCTTGATCTCAGCATCGTCGAGCCGGCCGCGCAGGCGATCGAGGCTCTGGAGCTCCTGGTTGACGTGAGCGGCGACCTCAGTCGGCGATGCGAGCTCGATCTTCTGGCTTCCGTAAAAGAGCGTCGCCACCTTGCGGCCTTCGCTGACGGCGACAACGGGCTTCCCTGTCTGAGCAGCCATGCGCTCCGCAGTGCGATGACGAGCGCCGGTCTCGTCGGTAGGGATCGAGCCGTCCGGGATGAAGTGCACCCCTGCCTCGAGGATGTTCGACCACGTGTCGTCGAGGACGATCCCACCATCCATCTTGGAGAGCTCGGCCAGGCGGGCCGGGCTGAAGATGGCGCCCTTCAAGGAGAAGCCACCTGAGCTGGCCTCATTGACCTGAGCGCCGTCGCCCAGCACGACGAGGCCGCCCTTCCCCTGCTGGATGATGCGCTCGAGGGCTCGACGCATTGGAGTCCCCGGAGCCAATCGTTCGAGTGTCTCGGTTATCGACGGTCCACCCACGGATCTCAGAGTACCCGATTCAAATGTCCCCCCGCAGGGGGAGTACCGGCAAACCCGGGGAGGAGGTCTGCTTGCCGCTTCCGGTATTGGGGCAGGAAACTCATAGACCCGCGTCGGCCAGAGCCTGACCGAGACGCAGGGGCTTGCCCCCGATCGGGGCGACACGGTGCTCCAGCCCCATCCGATCGAGCTCATCGATCCGTCTGGTCTCCATCGGTATCGACCGCACCTCCCCGGCCAGCCCGATCTCGCCCCAGGCCGCCAGCCGGCCAAGCGGACGGTCGGAGTAGGACGACGCGACGGCGAGGGCGACGGGCAGGTCGCAACCCGGCTCGTCGATGCGCCAGCCCCCAACCACATTCACGTAGACCTCCTTGTCGTGCAGGCTGAGCGAGCTGTGGCGATCGAGGACCGCGAGCACCTGGTTCACCCTGGTCGGATCGAGCCCCCGGATAGACCGGCGGGGTTGCGCCTGCTTCGTCGGTGAGACCAGGGCCTGGATCTCCACCAGGATCGATCGTCGGCCCTCCACGGCCGGATAGATGACCGTTCCGGGGACCTCGGACTCCCAACCGTCGAGAAAGAGCTTGGACGGGTCTTCCACTTCGGTGAGGCCCTCGCTTCTCATGTCGAACATTCCCGAGACATGGGTGGCCCCAAAGCGATTCTTGGTGCTGCGGAGCACCCTGAATCCACGATCGGGGTCTCCCTCCAGATACAGCACGACATCGACCATGTGCTCCAGCATCTTGGGGCCGGCGAGCCCGCCCTCCTTGGTGACGTGGCCGACCAACACCACAGCCACTCCTGTGGTCTTCGCGAGCCGGACCAGTCGGGCCGCGCTCTCACGCACCTGGGCGACGCCACCCGGGGCCGCCCCGATCTCGGGGACACCCACGGTCTGTATCGAGTCGATGATCAACAGTGCAGGCCGTTCACGCTCGGCAAGAGTCACGATGGCGTCGACGTCGTCATCGGTGACAAGGCTTATCGCTTCGTGCCCGATCCCGAGGCGGCCAGCTCGCATGGCGACCTGATCCGCCGACTCTTCGGCGCTGGCCACCATCACGGGGTCTCCTCGACCGGCCAGGGAACCGGCCAGCTGGAGGAGGAGGGTGGACTTGCCCACACCGGGCTCACCGCCAAGCAGAAGAACCGAGCCTGCGACCACCCCACCACCGAGCACGCGGTCGATCTCTCCCCAACCGGTCATTCTCCGGTCGCTCGATTGCTCCGAGGCTGCCCTGAGATCCACGGTCTCCGCCGCCCTGAGCTTTCCCCGGGCCTTGGCTTCGCCGGCGACCTCCACCAGGGGCTCGTCCGACCCGCATTGGGGGCAAAAGCCCATCCATTTGGCCGACCGGTGGCCGCAGATCTCGCATCGAAACGCCATTGTTTTTCCTATCCTGGTTAACGATTGCGCCGCTGAACGACGAAAATCAAGACAGCCACCAGTGCCGCGAAAACGATCGTCGAGGTCAGGATTGAGGCGATCGTCCAGGGCTCATGACTTCTAATCGCCCACAGAAACATCCCGTGGCACAATAACTACGAAGGAGGGATGTGGCCTCTCGCAAATGTGCTCAGTGCGGCGCGGGTGTCGCGGCCGACGAACAATTCTGCCCGAACTGCGGTTCGTTCCTCGATCCGTTAGAGCCGGATGCCCCAAAAGCCCGCGAAAATGTGATCTCGGTCAGTTCCGACGGCAACTACGAGGAATTCGAGCTGAGTACCCCCCCACCGGCGGACGACCGCTCGAGCACGGGCCGCGGGCAGGTCACTTGCCCGTCGTGCGGGGCCAACAACCCGGCCAACAACCGTCATTGCCAGGAGTGTGGCGCCCGGCTCAGTCAGGGCCCGCTCCCCACCGCCCCACGTCCTGCGGTTCAGGCGACAGCAGGCGTGCGCGCCGCCCTCGCCATCAGCGCTTTGCTGTTTGGTGTCGTCGTCATCGCGTTGCTCTTCAACATCTTCAGTGACGACCCCGCGGCAACCGCGACGAGCACGACCGCCGCCTCCAACACCAGCACCACCATCGCCGAACTCGCACCGATCGACATCCTCGACGTCGAGTGCAACCAGGAGGGTGTGGGCGCGTTCGTCTGCGACAACCTGATCGATGGGACGGAGGCCGAATACCAGTTCGACTACGAGGCCGTGCCCGAGGGCGAGCCGATCACGATCAAGCTCATCTTCGACCGTCCGACCGTTGTGCAGAGGATCGATTGGATCAACCTCGAGGATGCAACCCGTCTGCAACGGAACTACCGGGCCCGGGGCATACAGATCGCCGCCGACAACTCCCTACAGCCGCTCCTGCATCAACTGGAGGACCTGGCCGGAAGCCAGCCGGTTGCTTTCGCCGCCCTCGACGCCACCTCTATCGAGATCACGATCGAGAGTGACTACCCGGCAGAAGTGGTAGACGAGGAGAGGTTCACAGAGATGGCCATTCAAGAGATCAGAGTCATCGGCCGTCCCGGGAGCATCACCAACGGAACCAACGGCGCGACGCCGACAACAGTGGCGGGCTCGACCAGTGTGCCCCCCACCACTGCGCCCCCGACAACGGCTGCCTCGTAGATTGCAGGGGCCTCAGGCGGCTTCGATGTCGACCCTGAGGTTCTCCAGCCCGCGGAACACCAACGAGTGGATGCGCCCCGAGGCCTCCCGCAGCTCGACTCCGGCGACACGAGCGGCGAAGCTCCCGAACGCGGCTTCCAACTCCACGCGGGCCAATGGGGCGCCGACGCAATAGTGGAGCCCGGCGCCGAATGACACATGGGGATTGGGCTGACGGGCCAGATCGAGACGTCCGGGATCGCCGAAGACTTCGGGATCGTGGTTGGCCGAGCCAAAGAGGAGCCCCACCTTGGACCCCTTCGCCAGACGCACTCCGGCCACTTCCGTATCGACCAGGACCCAGCGCTCGAACATCTGAAGCGGGGAGTCGTAGCGGAGTAGCTCGTCCACAGCGGTGTCCACCCTGGCCTCCCTTTGCTGCAGTCGCCGGTATTGACCGTCGTCCCGAGCCAACGCCAAGAGTCCGTTGCCGATCGCATGCACGGTCGCTTCGTGACCCGCGTTGAGCGTCAGGATCGACGTCCCGACGATCTCCTCGTCGGTCAGGGTGTCCCCCGCGTCCTCCACGTCGATCATGGACGAGATCAGGTCCTCCCCCCTGTTCTTTCGCCTCATATTCACGACATCCCCCAGATAGGCGACAAAATCCCTGGTGGCGGACTCGGCGGCGTCCCCATCGACGTCCGAGACGTTCTGGTCGAACACCTTGACGATGGCGTGGCTCCAATCCAGGACCTGTTGATGGTCCCTGGCCGGCAACCCCATCAACTCGGCGATCATCGCCACCGGAATCGGCGTCGCAAAGTCCTCGATGACGTCCAGGGTGCCCGACTCCAGGGCTCGGTCGACGATTCTGGCCGCGGCCACTTCCAGTCTGGGTCGGAACGCCTCTGACGATCGCCGTGTGAAGGCCTTGGAGACGAGACGGCGGAGACGGGTGTGCCGGGGTGGTTCGAGGTCGATGAATGACTCCCGGATGTATCTAGCCCACGTCGGCCACTGTGGCGGGTAGATACGGCGGTAGAGATCCTGGTCGACCTCATAGGGCTCGAGCCGGTGGCGGAAGTCACGTCCGAAGCGATCCCGATCTTTGAGGATGGCAGTGACGTCCTCGTGACGGGTGATGAAGGTGAGCTCCCAAGTCGCGTCATAGAAAGCCGGTGACTCCTCACGGAGTCGGGCATATGTCGGATATGGGTCGTCGAGGAACTCTGATGAGTACGGGTCGAACATCTGCCTCCGGGCGAGACCCTATCGGGCCTCGCCCTTGGCGTATCGGGCCCCATCGGCCGCCGGCATTCGAAGATGTTGGGAGGCGGCGGCCAACACGAGGAGCGTGATCACATAGGGCAGAGCAGCGAGGAGCTGATTGGAGACCTCGACCACTTGCAGGTAATAGACGAGAAACGCTGCGCCGATCACGATCTGGATGATGGCGGCGCGCAATCTCGACCGAACAGCGGAGTAGATCCCGAAGGCGATCAGCCCGATCGCTACGGCCAGGATGAACGATTTCACCACCTCCGGCCCACGGAAACGAAGCGAGTCGCCGAACCCGAAGACGAGGGACCCGCCCAGTACCCCAACCGGCATCCAGTTGCCGAAGATCAAGGCGCCAAGACCTATGAAGCCCCGACCCCCCGTCATCCCCTCCCGGTAGATCCCGGCCTGGACCAGGACCAGGAAGGCGCCGGCGAGGCCCGACAGCATGCCGGAGATGATCACGCCGTAGTACTTCATCCGCAGCACCCGAACACCAAGCGACTCGGCGGCCCATGGGTCCTCGCCACAGGATCGAAGACGAAGGCCCCAGGGAGTCTTCCACAACAGCCAGGCGGTGAACGGCACCAGGGCGAGTCCCAGCAGGGTGAGCCAATTGATCCCGCCGGTGAACCCACGGAGTATCCCGGCAACATCGGAGAGGAAGAACAACTCGAGGTTCTCCAGCCATCCGAAGAAATCTGGGCTGCTCCAGCCAAAGAGCTGGCCACCTGCGAGGAAGGGAAGGTCGATGTTGGGGAGGCCGTCGATCGGGGGCGACTGGATGACCGAACCTCCGGTCTCGGGTGTGTAGACGATCGAGGAGAGGAATCGCATGGCACCGAGCCCGAGGATGTTGATGGCAACGCCGGAGACGATGTGGTCCACATTGAAGGTAACGGTCGCAAGGGCGTGGAGAAGGCCGAAGACGGCGCCACCCAACACGCCGAGGATGACGCCCTCCCACGGGCCGAACATCCAGGCACCCCACGCCGCGAACCAGGTGCCGCTGATCATCATGCCCTCGAGACCGATGTTGACCACCCCGGA
>JALDXP010000170.1:0-6106 GCA_032154885.1 Actinomycetota bacterium | reverse complement strand
TCGCACCGGCCCTTTCACGAAGTCACTTCCGCTTGTGGCGATTCGCCTTCAGACGCTTGCGGTATTTGTGCTTCGACATCTTCTTGCGACGCTTCTTGACCAACGATCCCATGCAAAAACCTCAGTTCCGGGTGGGGAGACGACACATGGTCGCACCGATCGGTCCCCTATTCAAACCCGACCGGCCGGTCCCACCTCATCCCATCGGTTGCAGCGAGCCTGCCAGCGCCAGCGTCGGTCCCAGGCCCACCGTCGTCTCGAGTCGATGGGTGACACCGTCGCTCTCCCACATCAGCACGTTGCCGGCCAGCCTCGTCTCCTCCTCGACGCGATTGCCGGCGGCGTCCTCATAGGAGATCAAGTGGGGCGCCCCTTCGATCCACAGCCCGATGACGTGGCCGACCTCCACCGCCCGAACCGATGTATCCGGCATGACGCTTTTCACGAAATCCGCTTCCTCGGCCAACTCCAGGGCGAATTGGCTGTAGACCACGCCGATCCCCGTGTCGCCTGCTGCAGGAAGAACCTCATCGCTCTCCCACACCATGGTGACCCTCCCGGACGAGGGCCGGTCGGAAAGGAAGATCCCGTCTGGTGGTCCCAGGTTCCCTGGCACCGACAGTTCGAAGGCCACTGCCTCAGCCGCCGTCTCGAGCGTTACAGCCTGGCCGAGGTCGAGCTCACCACCCACCGCGTGAGCCGGATCGGTTTCGAATCTGACCTCGATGCCAGCGACACCGAGCAGATCCGCCACCGCTTCTCGGGCCGTCGGCGAGAACAGGAGCAACGAGGCCACGAGGATGAGAATGAGGGCCGTGACCGGGATCCAGCGATGTCCGGTGCGGCCCACCGCACTCGATTCGAGACGGGTACGTAGATCTGGCGCCCGATCTGAGGGCTCTGGCCAGTCGATGTGCTGGGCCAGCTCCGCCAAGGCCTGCTCGATGGGCTTACTCATTGCCGCCTCCTCGGGTGACACCCGACAGGGAATGTTCGAGACGCCCGAGGGCGCGGGCCGTTCGTGACTTGACCGTTCCCACTGGGATTCGGAGCGTGGCCGCGGTCTCGGCTTCGGAGAGGCCAAGCAGATACCGATGGGTCACGACCTCCCGATATCGATCGGGCAACCCGTTGACCGCGTCCAGGACCGTCCGTCTCTCGACACCAGTGATGACCGTCGTCTCGGGAGATGGGGCCGCACCTCCCGAGACGGGGTCGCTGGCCAGCCGCAGGCTGAGCCGTTCCTGACGCCCGCGACGGCGTCGCTGATTGAGAGCCTCATTGCGGACGATGCGAAGTAGCCAGGGTCGGAACGCAGCCTCGCCCCGGAATCGCGACATTGCGCGGTACGCCTTGACGAATGCCTCCTGGGTCACGTCTTCGGCCTCGGTCTTGTCGCCGACGACGAGAAAAGCAACCCGAAGGGCGATGTGCCGATGGGTCTGCACCAAGGCCTCGAAGGCGGCGACATCGCCACTCTTTGCACTCTGGATCAAGTCTTGTTCGTTCAGTGGGCGGCCCTCCACCGACGTCTTGCGTATTGCCTACACCGACCGGGCTTGCTTGGTTCCCGCGATTTTCGTGGAACCCGGGCCGGGCCTCCGGTGTATGGACTGATGACGACAAACCGAGGAGATCACATGAAGCGCCTGATCCGGGTACTCATACCCACCACACTGCTCGTACTCTCGCTGGCCCCGGCTGCTCTAGCCGGATCGGTCGCGGTGGTCACCTTTGCAGAACTGCCGTCCGATTTCGATGCCGGAACCCCCTATGAGCTCGACTATTCGATTCTGGCCCATGGCACCGAGCCAATGCCCTTCAGCGATACGGCTCTTCATTTTCAGGGGCCGAGCGGCCAGGATTTGACCTTCCCGGCGTCCCCCTCCGGGAATGGCCGGTGGACGGCGGAGGTAAACCTGCCCGAGGCCGGTGAGTGGCGATGGGAAGTGGTTGCGGGGGACCAGATCGTGCAGACGCTGGGCACGCTGCCGGTGCTCTCCGCCCCGGCCCCTGTCCCCAACGGGCTGATCAACACGCTCCGGATCGCGCTGCCAATCGCCGCCTTGCTGGCACTGGTGCTGCTGATCGACCAGATCAAGAACAGGCCCCGGACCGAGAGGCAGTCTTCCGCAGCCCCAGATGCGGTCTAGTCGACTCGGTCTTGCTGTAACAGCCGCCATCGTGGTCTTGCTGGTCGGGGCCACGGTGACGGTCTACGCAATCGATCCGGGATCGCAACAGTCGGCATCCGCATCGGAAGCGTCGGCGCAGGGCTCGATCGAGGGAGAAACCGTGTTCCTCACCAAGGGCTGCACCGGCTGTCACACCCGTGCGGGTGTCTCCGAGGGTTTCATCGGCCCCGATCTCACAGATCTGGCCGATCGAGCCGGTGATCGCGTCGATGGGTTGACCGCCGACGAGTACGTGAGACAGTCCGTGCTGGAGCCTCAGGCCTACATCGTCAGCGGATATGGCGGACAGATGCCGGTGTTGCCCGTCGACGCCGAGGAGTTGGACGCACTCGTGGAGTTTCTCCTGGGCGACGGCTGATCAGGTCCCCGAGTCTCTCGGGCCGGGTCAGGGTCATCCCCGACAGGCATGGGGGTGACGCCAGGGTGGTCCCCGATTGATGGACCGGCCCTGAAGCATTCGAATTTGCGTCATGGAACAAACCTTGAGACGAAACAAAATGGCATCGGTGGCCGTGCTCTTACTGGCGGTGTCTCTCGCCGCCTGTGTCGCGGACACGCCATCCACCCCGCCACCGGTTGGTGACAGCCCCACCATCAGCATTCAGGACCAAAGATTCAATCCCGATCACGTAACGATCGAGGAAGGCGACACCGTCACCTGGGTGTGGGACGACGGTGACATGCCCCACGACGTCTCCGGCGATGGATTCGAGAGTGAGGTCCAGACCGAGGGCACCTTCTCCCATACTTTTGAGGCCGCCGGCGACTTTCCGTATGTGTGCACCCTGCACTCGGGGATGAGTGGCACGGTGACCGTGGTCGAGCCCGCCTAGAACAGCTCCGGCTCAACCTCATGCCGCAACAGCCCAATGAGGATCCCCTCGCTGAGGGCCTGCCAGGAGGCCTCGATGATGTTCTGATGGACGCCGACGGTGCCCCAACTCGACTCTCCATTGGTGGTCTCGATCAGGACCCGCACCCGTGCGGCGGTCCCGTCGGAGGAGTCGAGGTCGCGCACCTTGTAGTCGGTCAGCCGGAGCCGCTTCACCTCAGGATGGGTGTCGACCAGAGCGCTGCGCAGAGCCTGGTCCATCGCATTGACAGGTCCATCACCCTCGGCTGAGACCTCCACGGTCTCCCCATTCACCGTCAGCGTCAGGTTGGCACGGGCGGTCACCTCGCCGTTGGCCTGGATGCTGACGGAGAGCGCATCCAATTCGAACAACTCCTCGTATCCCTCGGTGGCCCGTCGCACCAGCATCTCAAATGAGCCATCGGCCGCCTCGAACTGGTAGCCGGCATGCTCGAGACGCTTGACCTGCTCAACCAGGCTCTGGGCGCGGTCCGGATCGAGGTCCCATCCTTTCTCCCTCGCGACGGTGAGCACGGTTGCCCGACCCATCAGCTCACTGAACAGCATCCGGGCCGAGTTGCCCACGGCACTGGGGTTGACATGCTCGTAGGCACCCTCGAGACGGGCCAGGCCCGAGGTGTGCAGCCCTCCCTTGTGGGCGAAAGCAGAGGTCCCGACGTAGGGACGCTTGGAGTCGATTGGGGAGCCCAGGATGTCGGCGATCTGCTGGGCGATCGGGTAGAGGCGGGCCAATGAGTCGGCAGGGATCGTCTCCACCCCAGACTTCAGGCTCAGGTTGGGGATCACCGAGCAGAGATCGGCGTTGCCGGTGCGCTCTCCATATCCATTGATGCAGCCCTGGACCTGATGGACACCAAGAGAGAGAGCGGTGAGCGAGTTGGCCACTGCGCAGTCGGAATCGTTGTGGAAATGGACTCCCAAGACCGTCTCGACTTGCCCCGACACCGCCTCGACCGCTGGGGCGATGTCGGAGGGAAGGGCGCCGCCGTTGGTGTCGCAGAGGACCACCCGCTCCGCTCCGGCGCCGGCCGCCGTCTCGACCACCGAGAGGGCGTAGGTCGGGTTGTTGCGGAAGCCGTCGAAGAAGTGCTCGGCGTCGAAGAAGACCCGCTTCCCCCGTTCCCGAAGGAAGGCGATCGATTCCCCCACCATGTCCAGACCCTCCTCCAAGGAGGTGTTGAGGGCGTCGGTCACATGGCGGTCCCATGACTTGCCAACGATGCAGATGAAATCAGTGTCCGCATCGAGCAGCGCCTGAAGTTGGGGATCGCGCTCGACCGGCCCACGCGGACGACGCGTAGATCCGAAGGCGACCAGCTGGGCCCGCTCCAGGTCGACCTCCCTGGTGGCGCGGGCGAAGAACTCGTCGTCCTTGGGATTCGCCCCTGGCCAACCGCCTTCGATGAAATGGACGCCGAGCTCGTCGAGAAGCCGCACGACGCGCAACTTCTCACCAACCGTCGGGGAGAGCCCTTCGGCCTGGGTACCGTCCCGGAGCGTCGTGTCGTAGATCTCGGCTGTCTTGTTCATGGTCGTCCTGCCAATAGAAAGGACCCCCGCGGCTTGCGGAGGTCCGGTGCAGGGGCGGCGCGCCTCGATGGCGCGGGCCCCTAGGGAATGATGATGGGCGTGCGCGGCTCGGTCATTCCTCTCATACTGTCACTCAGTATGGGAACGGGTGCCGGGATAGTCAAGACGCGGGCGAAAGGCGAGGGAACACCCTGACCGGCATGGATCACTATGCCCCCCTCCCCACCGACCAGCAGCTCGACGAGCTCGGAAGAGAGCTGAGGCTTCCCACAAGGTTCGATCGTCGAATCGTTGGCGGTCTTGGTGGAACCGTGGACGTGCTCATCGTCGGGGCGGGTGCCGGCGAGCGCGTGGTGCTGAAGCGCTACTGGCTTCCGGAATCCGGAGAGATCAGTCCTGCCGAAAGCGAGTTTCGTGCCCTCGCACTTGCTGAGGAGCATGGGATCGCGGCCCCGTCTCCAATCTGGATCGACCGTATCGGGCTGTTCCCGGAGAGAGCGATCGTGATCACATTCGTAGAGGGCCGGGTCGTGCTCGATCCCGCCGACCCGATCGACTGGGCCGGGCAGCTGGCCGCCGCCCTCAACTCGATTCATGGCATCCGTCCAGCACCTGCCGATCGGGTGCTGTTTCCGGACATGGGCGACGACGACAGTCACTACCCGGCGCCTGAAGTCTTGGAGCAGCACCCGCTGGGCAGGGAATTGCGGGCCCGAGGGGTCGAGGCTGCTGATTCTCTGCAACCAGTGGACCCTGTCTATGTCCATCACGACTTCTGGTCGGGAAACACGCTCTGGATCGATGACGCTCTGGTCGCGGTCCTCGACTGGGAGGGAGGCACGATCGGCGACCCGGCCATTGATGTGGCCTATTGCGCCCTCGACATTCGACTGCTCGGGCTGGAGGGGGCAGCCGGTCATTTCGTCGACGTCTACCGGGAGCTCTCCGGGCGGGACCTGTCGAACATCCGGTATTGGGAGCTAATGGCGTTGTCCCGCCCGATGCCGGACATTGCGATGTGGGTTCCTTCCTGGCAGGCGATGGGGGTCGAGATCAGTGTTGACGAAGCCCGACTCCGACATGAGGCGCTGATCAAGGCCGCGCTCGAATGGTGATCTCAAAGCGGCGTCACATCACGGGTAGGAATGCTGTGTCACACATCGTCATGCAGTGGTGTCTTTGTGCGTGACGACAGGGAGAACCTTCGATTGCCAAAGCGATCTTCTCTAGAGGCACAGGACGGAGAGCTGATCACGGCTCTCTACCCGGCCCTGCGAAGGATCGCCGCGGTGGCGGGCTCCGTTGATGTCGAGCCGGACGATCTGGTTCAGGAGGCGCTGATGAGAGTGCTGAGGAAAGGGAGCATCTCCGACCTCGACAATCCGCTGGCCTACCTTCGGAAGACGATCGTGAATCTGGCCTCGAACCAACGACGCAGCCTCGGTCGACGGCGGAATGCCGTAGCTCGGCTTTCTGTCGATGAGAGCTGGTCGCCCAGCTATCCGGC
>JALDXP010000169.1:0-6164 GCA_032154885.1 Actinomycetota bacterium | reverse complement strand
CGTGTGATCCAGGTGATCGTCTTGTCGGCCATGTCGGCTTCGAGGTGGTAACCCTCCTCCGGCGTAGCTGGGGCCTGCATCGGTGTGCTGTTCTCCCACAGGGGTGGGTGCCACTGGCTCACACCCGGTCCGAAGAAGCCGTAGAAGTAGTCGGTGCCCATACCTCTCGGCCATCGATCGAATGGTCCGGCGACGGTGATCTCATGGATGGGGGTGAGGTGGGTCTTGCCGATCCAGGCCGTGCCGTAGCCGTTGTAGCGAAGGATCTCGAGCACCGTCGCCGCGCTGCGCGGGATGCTGCCGTTGTAGCCGGGGAACCCCGTCGAGATCTCCGGGACACCGCCCATGGCCACCTTGTGGGAGTTGCGCCCTGTGAGCAACGCCGCCCGCGACGCTGCGCACACTGCAGTCGTGTGGAAGTTGTTGAAGATCAGCCCACGCGCCGCCAACCGGTCGAACGTCGGCGTATTCGCCGGCCCGCCGAACGCGCTCATGTGCCCGTAGCCAACGTCGTCGCCCATGATCAGCAGCACGTTGGGTGCCCCCGAGGGCGCCTTCGCCGGTTCGGGCCAATCCGGCTTCGAATCCTTGAAAGCCTCATGGATCTCGCCATGAAAAGGCGGGTCAGCAGGCGGGAGCACAGTGCGATCTACGTCAGGGTCGGGCGTGTTGGTCATGTGGATGCTCCTATCTGGCTCGATGCCCCTAGCTTCGAGAAACCTGGACTAGCCCCCAACATGTCCAATCACACACGCCCTGCAATCACACAGATCACATGAATGCCGGTGTGGTGCAGACAATCACCCCGTTCTGACTGACGACTTAGGATTTCACCGTGGCCCCGAGAACCCGAGTGGAGTAATGCCGTCCGATGCCGACCTCGACGCGCTACTGCTCGACGCCAAGCTGTCGGTCCCCCAATCAAGACCGGGTGCAGTCAGTCGCGCCCACCTGATCGAGTCTGCTCGAACCAGCGAGTGTCGGGTGATCGGTGTCACCGCGCCCGCGGGTTACGGCAAGTCGACGCTCTTGACCGAATGGGCACACTCTGAGGACCGACCGGTCGCCTGGGTGTCTCTCGACCAACTCGATGACGACCCAGCTGCCCTGATCACCTTGTTGGCGTCTGCCTATGCCCGCGCGTCCGGGAGCAACAGTGACCTCGTCGCCACTGTTGGCGGGGCAGGGCTCTCGGTGTTGGCGCGGGCCGCGCCCCGTCTCGCAACCACCCTTTCGACGAGCCCATCGCCATTCGTCCTGATGATGGACGATCTGCACTCATTGCAGTCGCCGAACTGCCACGACGTGCTTACCGTGGTGCTTTCCGGCATTCCGCCCGGCTCGCAACTCATCGCAACGAGTCGATCTGAGCAACCCCATCTGCCGAAGTTGCGGGCGACCGGCGAGGCGCTCGAATTCTCTGCGAAAGACCTGGCGCTCGACGAGGCGGGGGCGCGCCAGATCTTCAAGGAAGCGCGTGTCGCGATCAGCCCCGAGCTCGCAGCAGCGGTCACTCAGCGAACCGAAGGCTGGCCGGTGGGCCTCTATCTCGCCGCCATGATCGCCACTGAGGGCAGCGAGCCATTGACGATCTCAGGCGACGATCGGTATGTGGCCGATTACCTGTACAGGGAATCCCTGATGCGTCTCCCTGAGGACACGCAGCGGTTCCTGCGCCGAACGGCAGTGGTCGATCAGCTCTCCGGACCGCTGTGCGATGCCCTTTGCGGGGAGCCGGGAGGTCAGGAACAGTTGCGAGAGCTGGAGGCGTCGAGCTCGTTCCTGGTCCCGCTCGACCGGCGCCGCGAGTGGTATCGCTACCACGCCCTGTTTCGTGAGTTCCTGCTTTCGGAACTCAATCGGGTAGAGCCAGACATCATCATGAAGCTGCATCTGCGCGCCGCCGACTGGTACGAATCGAATGGGTCTCCGGCGCTTGCCCTGGAGCATCTGTTGCAGACGACGGAGAGAGACCGGTCTATCCAATCGTTGACCGCGTTGGTGCTGACGACCTACCAGGCCGGCCAGATGTCAACAGTCGAGCGCTGGCTTACCACGATCGGCGACGACGCCATCGAGGGCTATCCACCCCTCGCTGTGCTGGCCGGCTGGATTGCTGCGTTGGACGGGAAGACCCAGGCCGCGGAACGCTGGCTGGCCCTCGTAGAGACTGCCTCATTCGATCTAACTCCCTATGACGGTTCGGCTTCCTTTGAATCGGCCCGGGCCATGCTGCGATCCATCATGTGTCCCGCCGGCCCCGAGCAAGCAGTGGCCGACGCCGATCTCGCCTTGGAGGCCGAACCGGTGTGGAGCCCTTGGCGAGACACGGCACTGACAATCGCGGGCGAGACGTACCTCCTGGCGGGGGACGTAGACATGGCGGCAGAGTTGTTCAGGGAAGCGATCGAAGCGGCAGCCGGGCGTCCGAACGCTGACAATGTTGTGATCAGCCAGTCCGAGCTCGCCCTGCTGGCCATGGATCGGGGTCGATGGTCCGAGGCCGCGGAGACATTGGAACCGGCCCTCGCTGAAATCGACGAACTTCAGATGCACGACTATCCAGGTCGCCCGATCGCATTCGGCGCTGCGGCACGGCTCGCTGTCCATCATGGAGACTTGAAGGAGGCTGACCGTCGCCTCACCCAGGCGATGCGGAGGCGTCCTACTTACACGTACGCGTTGCCGGGCCTCGCCGTCCGTTTGCGGCTGCAACTCGCCCAGGTCTACCTGACCCTGGCCGATCGAACCACCGCCCGTCATCTGCTGCGTGAGATCAACGACATCTTGTTCCACCGCCCGGCCCTTGGGGTCCTCGTCGACCGCGTGTCCGCGTTTCGCGACCTTCTCGCCGCCAGTGCCCAGCTTGGAGCGACTGGAAGTTCGCCACTGAGCCCAGCAGAGCTCCGGTTACTGCCATTTCTCCAGACGCACCTGACCATCGCCGAGATCGCCGAGCGGCTGTTCGTGTCCCGCAACACTGCCAGCACCGAGGTCAACTCGATCTATCGAAAGTTGGGCGTGTCTTCACGAAACGAGGCCGTAGAGAAGGCGACAACACTCGGTCTGCTCGGCGGATAGCCCACCCGAATCAGACTGGATCCCGTCTATATGGCCGCCTCGGTGTCGTACCCGAGCGCCATCGCCAGCTTCGGCGCTGCCGCCACGACCGAAGGCAGTCCAACAATCGGAATCACACTGACCAAGACATCGACGATCTCCTCAGCGGTGGCCCCAGCGTCCAAGGCGACATCGGCGTGTGCTCCATACGAGGGGATAGCGCCCCCAATCGCAATCAACGCGGCGAGGCGTACCAGGGCGACTGATTTCTCGTCGAGGGCTTGTGGGTCATTTCCGACCTCCGTGACACGCTCCATCGCCAGACGTTGCAGGCGCTCTGTGTAATCCAAAGCACTCACCCTTCTGTGTCGTTGGTCTCGCCGAGAGAGCACGACACGCTGACTGATCGCCGAAGGTCTCGCAACCCTCCTGATGCCGGTTCCGGTGTTCGATTCATGTTTCTCCACCTCGAGCCCGGCTCAATCACATGGTCTATGTGATTGAGACCCCGGCCATCGATGGAGCTGAGGCGTGGCTCATCGGCGATGATCCGGCCGACGACCCGACCAGCGACGAATCGCCTCCGTCCCCGCCTAGCGGGTGAAACGAGGATCGGTGTTCGGTGGAGCTGACGGGATTTGAACCCGTGACCACCTCTTGAGACGTCGTGAGACCTGACAGGGTGTCAGCCCCCGTTGCCTGGTGCGTCCGCTAAGCCCCAGTGAACCGTGGTGCCGCCGGGCTTCCGCTGGCGGTTCGTGCTCGCTTTGTAAGAGAGGGATACGACTTCGTCATCGACAGACCGGGTACCTAGCAGGTCTCCATCGGTATTGACTTCCAGCCGGCTCACCTAACCCTTGGGGAAGCCCCCGTGACTGACATCGACCCACACCAGCCGGTGGTCGGAGCTTGGCACCGGGTCGCCGAAGATGCCGGTGCCGGTTAGCCGATTCAGCGGGTCGTCGTCGGCGGGCCAGAAGACCCCGGTGTCCTGGATCTGGAGGCTCTTGCTGGGCAGCACGTAGTCGGCACGCAGGTTCCCCGGTCCGAAGGGAGGCTCGGAGAAGTCGGCCGTGTCCTGGGCCGGGTCACCGACGTGGGCCTCGTTGCCAGGCTGTGCCGCTGACCGGTCGACCCCACCTTGGCTTGTGGGTGTCGTCTTGGCGTTGACCCGAGGATGCTCGAGCAGGAGCTGGGCGGAACCGGGCACGCTGTCGCCGTCGAATGGATCGGAGTTCTGGTCTCCGGCGATGACGAACAGGCTGCCCGGCTCGAGTCCGCCAGTGTTTCCGTTGTCGTCGTAGATGTAGCTGCCTCGGTCCCTGCCCGGGCCCACATAGTCGGCCCAGAAACGGATCTCGTCGTGGTTCCTGGTCCCGTTTCGATCCTCGGGGCCATCGAAGACCGGAGGCGTGGGATGCCTGACCAGGAAGTGGACCGTCTTATTTCCGATCTCGATGGGCACGTCGACGTGGTTCTTCGAGGACAGCCGGAACTGGGCGAGGATCTCCTCGGAGTAGAACGACTCTCCGGTACCCGGGTCGACGGGGAGCAGGGCGCCGGGCATGTCCTGCCATAGGAAGTGCTGGAAGGTCCGGATGTCCTCTTCGACGATCGGATAAATCGAGTAGACGGCGAAGGCGAACTGGCCGGGGAAAAAGCCAAAGCCCCAGGAGTCGTTGGCATAGCTCGCGGTGCCGATGTCGCCCGGCGCCGCGGTGATCCCGTCGTTGTTGAGATCGAAACCGGACAGAATCCCGGTGTTCGAAGAGAACCCCATGCGGTGGGGATAGTCGATCGGGTCGGCCCCGTTCTGTCCCACCGACAGATAGTTGTCCTGGAACAGGTCGACGGCGACATCGCCATCGTCGAAATCGAACTCGTTGATCAACAACACGTCGGGCCGGGTGCGCTGGATGATCTCTGCCACCGCCTGGGCCTGGATGTCGGTGGCCGTCGTGAGGTCGCTGATCAGCTCACCATCGGTGGCCCGGTTGAGCGAGGCGTTGAAGGTTGCGAAGCGGACCGCCCGCTCTGAGTTGTGGGCCACGGCCGGGAGTGTGGCGGTCATCATCGCCAGGAGTAAGGCGAGGGCGAGGATGTGTCGCCGGTGTCGATTG
This sequence comes from Actinomycetota bacterium, assembly GCA_032154885.1. Taxonomy (GTDB): domain Bacteria; phylum Actinomycetota; class Acidimicrobiia; order Spongiisociales; family ZC4RG35; genus JARDZU01. The sequence goes on along the minus strand of JALDXP010000169.1, from coordinate 984 downwards.
CTCATGTCGTTCTCCACGAGGTTTGAAGGGGTTTGGTCGTTACGAGCCCGGGAGCTCCAGCAGCATGAGCTGCCCGTCCTCCCGTTTGATCCTGATGCCTGGCTCCGACGTAGTGTCGAAGTCGACGTCGGTCGAGTGCGCCTGGACATCGAGCAGCCAGCTACCCGGCCCGAAGAACTGGGAGGCGTCCACGATGCCGCTGGACTCACCGCCAGAGTCGTTCACAGAGGCCACCACCCTCCAGTCGCTCTGCTTCAGCCGGTATTGCCAGATCAGTGCGTTCCCGGTGTCCTCCTGGACCATCAGGCTCTTCTTGCTGGTGTCGATGTTGTCCGGGCTCGTGAAGGGGACGAACACCTCGCTGCCGGGAGCGTCTCCGTCTGCGAGCACCGTCAGGCTGTCGACTACCAGCGGGTTCTCGGCGTTGAATACGAATTCGAAGATCCGCCCGTTCGGGGCCTGGCCCGCGCCCCCGGGCCGGTGCAGCCTCCCTGTCGCCGGGTTGGGGGCGACCCCGCTGGCGCCGGTGTCTGCGATGTAGACGACGCGGGCGTCGTTCTTGTCGTACGCGAGATCCTCCAGCCGGATGAACTGCATGACGTTGTTGTCGTTCGACCAGTCCTCCAACGCCGTCTGGGGGAGTGCCTGTGTCGTCCCATCGGCGATGTCGTCGGGAACGGGGATGAACTCGCCGCTGAAAACGTCGTCAATCCCCAGGTCGAGATAGTCGTTCGCCCCGTTGAACGCATCGGCCGGGTTGGTCAGAGCGACCCCGTTCACGTGGGTCACCCGGAACGCATAGAGGGTGCCGTCCCCATCGCGAACGTCCTGTTCGGTATCGCCCCGGAACATGTAGAGCTGGGACGAAGGCGCGGTGAAGGTGTCGTCGGTGGTCAGCACGGTGAATCCGCTCCAGCCGCCTGGGACCACCACCGTGTTCTCGTGGTTGAGACGGCCCATCCGGGCGATCTGGCTGAACTCACC
>JALDXP010000168.1:0-6169 GCA_032154885.1 Actinomycetota bacterium | reverse complement strand
GCAGTGGAGGACCGACCCGCCCCCGAGGGAGACGGCGCGGGTTCCGGGAATGGCGCAGACGGTGGCAATGGCGCGGGCAAGGTCGCCGCCGTGGTCAGCACCCGTCCCACGGTCCCACCGAAGGGCACGCCTGAAGGGGTGCGGACGCAGCGTCTGCTCACCGTGGTCAAGGCCAGGGCCATCCAGACGGTCAAGGCCGAGCCAACGGACAAGGTCAACACGTGGCCCCACCTGATGCTCATGGAGTTCGGAGCCCTGCTGGCGATCACCGGTCTCGTGGTGATCATGTCTGTGGTCATTCACTCCCCGCTGCTAGACCCGGCCAACTTCAACGCCACTCCCAACCCGTCGAAGGCGCCGTGGTACTTCCTTGGTCTCCAGGAGCTGCTCTCCTACTTCGATCCCCAGATCGCGGGGGTGACCATTCCGACCATCACCGGGTTCATTGGCTTTTGGTTGATCCCCTACGTCGACAAGAACCCCTCGACCCGGCCCAGTGACCGCAAGTTCGCCATCGCCCTCTACTCGGTGTTCCTGGCGGGGGCCGCCACACTCACGATCTTCGGCGTCCTCTTCCGGGGCCTCGGCTTCAACTTCTCCTATCCCTGGAAGGACGGTGTCTACTTCGACGACTTGAAGGACTGGGTGCAATTCGAATGACCCTGACCAACGCCGCCCTCATTGCGGTCGCCGTGGTGGCGATCCTCGGGGCGGCCGGGGCATTTGCCGTCGCCTATCGCCGGTCCCAATCCGTCGAGAAAGCCGATCCGCTGGCTGGCGTCTCGTCGGAGACCCGCGCTGCCGACCGGTCGACGACCGCCGTTCTGATCCCGCCCCGTGTCGAGGAAGCCCAGGAAACCGTCGAGGAAGTGGCCCCCGAGGAGGAGCCCGAACCGGCTGAGGTAGAAGAGGATTCGGTCGTCGAGATCCTGGAGACCCAGCGGATCGTCGAGGTGTCGCCGGAGGAAGGCGGAGTCAGCCGGCGTCAGTTCTTCAACAGGGCGATCGCGGCGACCTTCGGGACGTTTCTGGCCGCTCAAGGTCTCTATTACCTCGCCTTCTTCTGGCCCAAGCTGACGGGTGGCTTCGGCGCCGACATCGACGCCGGCCCCATCTCCGACCTGCGCACTCAGGTATTCACCCCGGATGGCGCCGTGCTCCCCCTGTTCATTCCCGAGGCCCGGGCCTACCTGGTCCCAGCACCCGAGGAGCTTTCCGACCAGTTCGAGGGCCAGGGCGTTGAGACCGACGGCCTGATGGCGCTCTACATGCGATGTGTCCATCTCGGCTGTCGGGTGCCGTGGTGCGCCCCATCGCAGGGATTCGAATGTCCGTGTCACGGCTCGAGGTACAACGCCATCGGCCAATACTTCGGCGGTCCCGCCCCGCGCAATCTGGACCGGTTCGTGGTGGAGAACCAGGGCGGCAACCTCATCATTCACACCGGCACGATCATTCAGACTCCCCGGGCGCCGGTGTTGCTCGTCCAGTACCCGCAGGGACCGAGCTGCATCAGCGCCGTGGCCGAGGCATGACCGCCAACATCATCACGGTCATCGCCTTGGTCGCCGGGATCGCCTGGCTGGGCATGCTCTTCGTCTCGGCGATCCGCAATCGAGGCGGCGAGGAGGTCGCCCCCAATCTGAGGCCCGGTATCGACGACGAGAAGATCGAGACCCGCCGGCTGGAGGGAGGTCAGAAGGCTGCCATCGCCTTCTCAGCATTCCTCGCCATATCACTCCCGCTCTACTTTCTGACCGAACCGCAACGTCAAGAGGGCTTCGTCGTGGAGTTCGCCGAGGGCTCGATCGAGCGGGGCGAGCATCTCGTGGCGGAATTCGGCTGTTTCAACTGTCACGGCCCGGAGGGGTCGGGCGGTGTCGCTCCCTATGTCGAAAAGCGCTCTGGCATCGCCGTGGAGTGGGCGGCTCCGTCGCTCAACGATGTCTTCTTCAGATACGAAGAGGACGAGGTCAATTTCTGGGTCACCTACGGCCGCGGCAACACGCCGATGCCGGCGTGGGGCATCCCCGGCGGTGGGCCACTCAACGACCAGCAGGTCGAAGACGTGGTCAATTATCTCGCGACCATTCAGGTGTCCCAGGACGAGAACCTGGCCGACGTCGAGCCCGGGATCAGTACCGCCCTGGACAGACTGGCCAATGCCGACGCCACGGTCGATCTCGCCATCCTCGACCAAGAGCAGGTGGTGGCTCAGATCGAGTCTGCGCCGGCGGACGCCGCTCTGGTGGCTCCTCTGGCGACGCAGGCGAGAGAGGTCCTCGACGGAGCTGGCACCGGCATCGACACCGACGCCGACGGAATCTCCGATGCGGCCGAGACCGAGCTCAGTGCGATCTCCGCCGAGGCGGTCGCGGCGTTCCAGATCATGGAGCCGATCGCACTCGACCCGGAGACAGCCGACGCCGAGATCGCTGATGACGCCCTCGCCGCCCTCGAGCTCGCATCTGAGACCGACCCTGTTGTCAGGACATACATCGGGGCCATCGAGGCCGCCATCGAGGAAGGCACAGTCGACCCGGCCATCGGGCTCAGCCCGGGCTCATTGACCGCCCTGGAAGCGACACGCGCCGCGGCGGAAGAGGCGGGCGTCGAAGCCGCGGGCCCGATCGAGGACCTGGATGGTGCCAACGAGTTGGTGGCAGCCCTGGACGCCGCCGCAGCCGCAGATCCACCCGTCGAGGGGACGGCCGACCTGGTAGCCGAGGCGACGGCGGCGATCGAGGAGGGCTCCGACCCCGATGGCGACGGATTGTCGACGGGCGCCGAGAGCGCAATCAACGGTCAGATCGAGGCAGCCATCACCGCCACCACGCCGACCGGGATCACCCTGGTCACGCTCGACCCGACCAACCCGGCCTCGGTCGGTGGGGAGCCTGACGCCACGACTGCCAACACATTGGTGGGCAATCTGGAGTCGCTGTCCACCACTCTCTCGGTCACCGAGCAGAATCAGGATGCCGTCCTCGAGACCGCAGAGGGCGGTCTGACATATCTCGAGGAATCCCAGCAGGCCGAGCTCTATACGATCGACTTCGCCGGCGTGGCGGAGGCGATGGGCTCATCGCCCGAGGAAGCAGAGCGCGCCGTTGGCCTGTTCAACTCCAATTGCGCACGGTGTCACACCGCCGGCTACAGCGCCGGCGTCCCCTACACCCAGGAGGCGGGCTCGGGTGGGTTCGGGCCTGCGCTATGGGACGGCCGGCCCACAGTGCAATTCGGTGACGCGAATGCGGATCCGGCGCAGGACCTGCTGGTCCAGTTCCTGATCAGGGGCTCGGAGGCCGAGACGCCTTACGGTATCAATGGCTTCGGCACCGGCCGCATGCCCGCCTTCGGCGCCAGCCTGAGCCTGGAGGACATCGAGTTGCTGGCCCGCTATCTGCGAGGCGGGAACATGGACGGGAAGGGGGCCACTGTTGTTCTTCCGTGAGTTCTTCCGTTCGCTGTTCTCGGCCAACCTCTTCGTAACCGGGATCATCCTCACCATTGCCGCAGTGGTCTTGTTCTATGGCTCGATCTACCTCTTCAACTACACCAATCTCGGGAAGCGGCTGGGGTTCCTGGTGACCGGCGCCGCCGTGTTCGGCTGGTTGACGATCACCTCGATGCTGTTCGTGGTCTACGCCCCGCGCGGCCCCAAGCCGGCCGACATCGAGGGGCTGAACGCATTCGAGATCAGGATCATCCCGATCACATACCTGCTGGTGTCGTTGGTCCTCTTCCTCGCTTTCCTGGTGGCGCTACACCAGTACGAGGAAGTTCAAGAGAAATCCTCCGCCTAGAGCCGGCTTCCGTAGTAGCTGAGGACCTGTAGCTCCATCGAGAGGTCGACCTGGCGGACGGAGACCTTGTCCGGCACATTCACCCGGACCGGCGCGAAATTGAGGATGGAACGTATTCCGTGCTCGACCAGACGATCGGCCACCTGTTGTGCTGCCACCGCGGGCACGGCGAGGATGGCGATTTCGAAGCTCTTCGATGTGCAATCGCCGTCGAGGAGGTCCAGGTCCTGGATGGTGATGCTGCCCACCTTCGACCCGATCTTGCGGATGTCTGTGTCGTACAGGGCGACGACATCGAAACCCCGGCGACTGAGCCCGGCATAGTTGGCCAGGGCCCGGCCCAGGTTCCCGGCTCCGAGGATCGCCACTCGTTGCCGCTCGGCGATCCCGAGCTCCTGGCGAATCCGGGCTTTGAGCTCGGCGACCGAGTAGCCGATGCCCCTGACGCCGTGAAAGTCGAGGTGGGAGAGATCCCTGCGCACGTTGGCCGCGTTGGCGCCTGCCGCCGTCGCCAGCTCCTCGGAGCTGACTACGTCCTTCGACGTAGCCAGGTCTTCCAGGAGTCGGAGGTAGCGGGGAAGACGCACGACCGTGGCCTTTGGGATTTCATTCACAAGCTCACGATAAACCTGCGCGGCGTCCTTGGAATCCCGGCTTCTCGCCCCGCTATCTAACCTCACTGACAATGTCTTCCCCTTCGGTCCTCGTCGTCGGTGGCGGCCCCGCCGGCTCGGCGGCCGCCTATTGGCTCGCCCGGGACGGCCACGACGTGACTCTGGTCGAGAAGAAGGAATACCCCCGGGACAAGACCTGCGGCGATGGTCTGACGCCCAGAGCGGTCCTCCAGCTCCAGGAGATGGGATTCGAGTTCGACGTGCCCGAGTTCCATCGCATCACTGGCCTTCGCTCTTACGCCGGAGACGAGTACGTCGAGCTCAAATGGCCGGAGCACTCACGCTTCCCTAGTTGGGGAGGTGTGATGAGACGAAGCGACCTCGATTCCCAGGTGGCCACCCTCGCCGAGAAGCAGGGAGTGAGGATCATGGAGAAGACCACGGCTACGCCCGTGATCGAGGATGGTTTCCTCACCGGTGTAACCCTGGATCACAACGGATCCCAAGAGGTCATGACGCCGAAGATCAGCGTCATCGCCGACGGTTCCATGAATCGATTTGGGCGGGAGCTGGGGAACGAGCGGCGCAGGGATTACCCGATGGGCATGGCTGCCCGTGGCTACTACACCTCGCCTCGCTCGAAAGACCCCTTCCTCGAGAGCCAGCTCGATCTGAGGGACTCCTCGGGAGCCACGATGCCGGGCTACGGCTGGGTGTTCCCTCTGGGCGACGGAACGGTCAACGTGGGCGTCGGCCTGCTCTCTACTTTCACCCGCTGGAAGCACGTCAACACCACCCACATGATGGCCGACTACGTGGCCACGGCCCCTGAGTATTGGGAGCTGTCCGAGGAGTCGAAGCTGACCAACCCGGTCGGCGGCAAGCTGGCGATGTCGTTCTCCAAGGGACCACTGGTCGGGGCCAACTGGATCACGATCGGCGACGCCGCCGGTGCCATCAATCCCTGGAATGGAGAGGGCATCTCCTATGCCTACGAGACCGGTCGTATTGCCGCCGAGCACGTCGGCCGGGCATTGGGGACTGCAGATTTCGGGCTGTTGCGCCGATATCCACAACAACTCGAGGATGAGTACGGGCTCTACTACAAGATGGCCCGCATCTTCGTGAAGCTGATCGGTCACCCGCCGGTGATGCGGACTCTGGCCCACACCGGGCTGAACAGCCGATCCTTGATGGAGTGGACTTTGAAGGTGATGGCGAATTTGCTCGACGAAGACGACAAGCACATGGGGGAGCGGACATACGATGCCCTCGCTGCGGTCGTCCGGACCCTGCCGACATCGTGAGGCCGGAGCTTGTCGTCTTCGACGTCAACGAGACGTTGCTCGACATGTCGCCACTGCGACTCGACTTCGAGGATGTCTTCGGCGACGCTGACGCAATGGGCGAGTGGTTCGCCCGTCTCCTCCACGGGTCGTTGGTATCGAACCAACTCGACCAGTACCGAGCGTTTGGAGTGATCGGGGTCGAAGCGCTCTTGCTAGTGGCGGAGAGGCGCGGCATAGAGCTGGATGAGGCCACCGCCACCGAGGTCGTCACCCGTCTTGCCATCCTTCCCGCCCATCTCGACGTGATCCCGGCCCTCGAGCAGCTTCTCGACGCCGGTTTCCGCACCGCCGCCCTGACCAACGGCAGCACCAAGGCGGCGAATGTCCAGATCGAGAACGCTGGACTCCACACCTTCATTCAACGGGTGATCTCCGTTGAGGAAGTGGGTCGCTTCAAGCC
>JALDXP010000167.1:0-6201 GCA_032154885.1 Actinomycetota bacterium | reverse complement strand
TGGGAGACTTCGAGATTCAGATGCTTCTCTATCAGCCCGTTGGCTCCGACCGCGCCGGTGTCCACTTCACCGCCGTGTCCGGGGTCGATCACGACCTGTGTCGTGCCCAAAGGGGTGCCTTCTCCCACTATTGCCTCGTTTCCACAGGGCGTTGTGACGCGGAATCCCCCGGCGGTCTCCTCCAGCACCGAAACCACCACGCCCGTCGGAGTGACCAGTGCCCGGGTGATCTCGGGGAACGATGGCAGCGGCGCGGCCGGCGTTGTCGTGGGAACCGTCGTCGTGGTGGTCGTAGATGTCGTGGTTGGGGTGGGGATCGTCGTGATCTCCGCCCCGGCGTTTCCGGAGCAGGCCCCGATGACGACGACGAGGACCAGGAGAAGGGGCCGCATTCCCGGGCAGGTTAAACCTGGGGACCCGTCAAGCCGGTAGGCTCTCCCTCGTGTTCGGCCCTCTCAATGGCGTGCGTGTCGCTCTGGTCTGTTTCGCAGTTGTGGCCGCCCTGGCTGGTCTCATAGCCGGCTACCCGCTGGTAACGGCGGTCCTACTGCTTGGGGTGGCGATCCACGGGGTGGGCTGGCTCTATCTCTACCGCGAGCATCTTCGGCGATCGCCGCGCTGAACCTGCCGTCACACCTCGAGCCACTCCCCCATTGCCTCGGCCAATGACTGCGCGTCAGCCAGGAGACTTTGGTGGGCGGCATCGTGGTCGGAGTCGACTGGGCGCGAGAGGTCTACGTAGATCTTGAGCTTGGGCTCGGTACCGCTCGGTCTGACCAGCACCCGGCCCGAATCTCCCAACGACAACTCGATCAAGTCCTGCTTGCCCAGCCAAGCCGCCCGCCCCTCCTCGCCGAGCCGGTAGTCGATCATTCCCGCCACTTCGATGCCTTGCACGTGAGAAGGAGGACTGCTCCCGAGGCGATCGACTGCCGCCAGCAACGCCGCTTGTCCCTCGGGACCGGCCCTGACGATCGAGTGCTGTGCGCTGACCCACAAACCGACTTCGTCCCACAAGTCGTGAAGCCGATCGAGCACACTTCGCCCTGCGAACGTCTCCTCGGCGGCGAGATCGGCCATGACGACGGCGGCACTCAGCCCATCTTTGTCACGAACCGTTTGACCCACCGAATAGCCGAGTGCCTCCTCGTATCCGAACGCGAAGCGCCCCGCTCCCTGGCCCTCGAGAGCCAGGCCGGCGTTGATGATCCATTTGAAGCCGGTCAGGGTTGCCTCATGGACCGCTCCCCGGCGGGCGGCGATCCGGCCCAACATCGGGCTCGACACGATCGAGTTGACGACAATCGGTCGCTCGGGATGTCGCCAGTAACGGAGGACGTAGTCCCCGAGCAGGCTGCCTAGCTCGTTGCCGCTGAGCAACCGCCACTCCCCCGCCATGGGCACTGCCGAAGCGAGGCGGTCGGCATCCGGGTCGTTGGCCAGCACCAGGTCGGCGTCGACATCCGTGGCCAGTTTCAACGCCAGGTCGAGCGCTCCGGCCTCCTCCGGGTTGGGGAAGGTGACCGTGGGGAATGCGCCATCAGGGTGGGCCTGTTCCGGCACAGGCACCAACCCAATGTGATGTGCCGAGACGAAAAGCCTGGTCAGGGTGTCGCCACCGACACCGTGAAGCGGGGTGTAGACGATCCTCAGGTTGGAAGTCTGCGGGTTGGGGCGGGCCGCTTCGAGTTCGGCCTCGTAGGCAGCCAGTAAGTCGTCGGGCATCTGTGTGACGAGATCGGACCCGCCCGCGAACACACCACCGATTCGTGGCACGCCGGCAGCGGGTCCGACCTGGACGATCGCCGCTGCGATCTCGGCGTCCGTTGGGGGAATGATCTGAGCGGCGTTGCGGTCATAGACCTTGTATCCGTTGTCCGCTGGAGGGTTGTGGCTGGCGGTGATGACCACCGCCGCCGGCGCATCGAGATGCTTGGCTGCGAACGCCACCAGTGGCGTCGGCGTGACCTTCGGGAAGAACCTGACGCCGATCCCGGCCGCTGCCAACACACCTGCGGTGTCCTCCGCAAAGGTGCGACTGTCGGGCCGGGCGTCAAAGCCCAGGGCCACCGGCCGCTCCGGTGGGCCGCTGTGCTTCGTGATGAGGTGGTCGGCAAGTCCTCTCGTTGTGCGGATCACGGTCGCCCGATTCATCCGCCCTGAGCCGGGCCCTACTTCACCGCGGATACCTGCCGTGCCGAAGGTGAGTGGCTCCCCCATCGCATCGGCCATCGCGGATGGGTCGCCGGCATCGAATATGGCCCGCAGGGCGTCCCGGGTCTTGGGATCGGGGTCGCCCTCGATCCATTGCCGGGTGGCCTCGAGTAGCTTCTCTGTGACAGCGCTCACTGAATTGACGAGGCTAAACGCTTCGATCAGTGTGAGTTCTGCTGCCAGCGCCAGGAATCTGCGCACATGTCGTCGAGATCCCGGCTGGTCTGCCAGTCGAGCTCGACGCGCGCCTTCTCCACACTCGCCCAATTGGAGGCCACGTCGCCCGCCCTTCGCCCGACGATCTCGTAGGGGATGGGCTTGCCCGACTGACGCTCGTATGCAGCTATGACATCCAGGACGCTGTGTCCCTCGCCGGTGCCCAGGTTGTAAGTAAAGACGCCTTTCTCCCCCGCCCGCTTCTCGAGTGCTGCGACATGGCCCTCGGCGAGATCGGCCACATGTACGAAATCCCTGACCCCGGTTCCGTCCGGCGTGGGATAGTCGTTGCCGAAGACCTTCACCTTGGTGAGCTCGCCTGACGCGACCTTGGCCACGTACGGCATGAGGTTGTTGGGAATCCCGGAGGGATCCTCGCCGAGCAGCCCCGACTGATGGGCTCCAACCGGGTTGAAATAGCGGAGCAGTGAGATGGACCACTCCGGGTCGGAGACATGAACGTCACGGAGGATCTGCTCCATCATGATCTTGCTCCAGCCGTACGGATTGGTCGCGGCCCCGATCGGTGTCGACTCCAGCAAAGGAAGCGTGGCGGGATCCGGATCGCCGTAGACGGTCGCGGACGAGCTGAAGACGAACGTCTTCACCTCGGCGCCAGTCAGCGCCTCGAGAAGGGCGAATGTGCCGCCGACATTGTTGTCGTAATAGAGGAGGGGCTTTTCGACCGACTCACCCACGGCCTTCAGCGCTGCGAAGTGAATGCAGGCGTCGAATCCAGACTGGAGGACCTTCTCCATCGCATCGATATCGCGCACATCGGCTTCCACGAACTCAGGCTCATGACCGGTGATCCGCCCGATTCGGGCGACTACCGAACGCTTTGCGTTCACGAGGTTGTCGACGATCACCGGCTCATGGCCCGCCTCGATCAACGAGACCACGGTGTGGCTGCCGATGAACCCGGCTCCGCCTGTTACGAGTACGCGCATTCAGTGATCGTAGGTGGGCCCGGCCATCAAGCCGAAGGGAGCGACAGGACGAATTCCGACCATCCATCCTCATGCCGGTACGTCAGATCACCGTCCATGAGGCGGGCGAGGCGGCGAGCAACATTGAGACCGAGGCCAACTGACGCCGAGTGCGGCGTGCCTCGTCCCCGCTCATATGCCCGGAAGATTCGCTCGACGTCAGCGTTGGGAATGGCCTTTCCCGAGTCCTGGATCTTGACCTCGAGACGATCGCCTGCCTTGCCCAGGCTGACCTGGATCTTCTCGCCGCCGTATCGCATCGCGTTGGACACGAGATTGCGCAAGATCTGCCGCGTCCGCCTTGGGTCGGCCATGATCCGGGATGAGCCCTGAAGGACCTTGATGTCAATCGGGTAATCGACCACCTCGAGCACACGCTCGATCTCCTTGGTGACGTCGAACTCCTGAAGCGCGACCGAGACCTGGCTCAAATTGTCGCGATAGGCGACGAGAAGGTCTTCGATCAACCATGACGCGTCGTCGGCCTGGCGAGCGATCATTTGCGCCATGTCCCGGCGCTCCTCATCGGTGAAGGTGTCGTAGTGATCGGCGAGCTCCTGGCCGAGGCCCAGCATGGCCGCCAGTGGGTTGCGTAGTTCGTGGGACACCGTGGCGATGAAGTCGTCCTTGGCCTTGCCCGCTTCGAACTTGTCGGTCACGTCGAGCAGAGAGCCCTCGTAGTACTGGATCTGCCCGTGGTCGTCCCTTATCGCCCGGGCCGAGTCCCGAACCCAGATCGTGCTGCCGTCGGGACGGGAGAGCTGGAGATCGAAGTCGAGGATGACGCCTTCAGTGGCGATTCGCTGCAGCCAATCGGCGCGCTGTGCCGGATCCATGTAGATGGTTTCGACAGTGGGCAGCATCGCCATCATCTCGTCGACAGAGTCGTACCCGAGGATGTTGGCCAATGCAGGATTGGCCGCAATCAACTCGCCCGTAGTGGACGTGCGATAGAAGGCCACTGGCATCCTCTTGAAGAATGACTTCAGCTCGTCAAAGCCGTTCATTCAGTTATCCATCGGCAAATCGGCGCGATTTCTGCACACATGACCATTCGTCACAAAGGAAACCTATGGCCCTACATGGGGCCGACGTGATTGTGGTCGATCATCCATGACCCTGTCGAACCCTCTGGCAACACGCCGCACATGATCGGGCAAACCGTCCCGTAGAGACGATTGGCGACCAGAGACCCAATGACGAGTATCGAATCGGGTGAGTCGAGCACGAAGCCGGCCGGCCCCGTCCCGAGTCGCAGGGCCTCCGCAAGGACCGACGAAGACGAGCTGGAGCCCCGTCCGTGCGGCATGGCGAGGATGGCGCCGGCCACGTTCAACCCGTGCTGGGGATGGCTGCGATCGATGATCAGACCGGTCTCGGGATCGAGACCACCCCATAGCGAGAGCGGCTCGCCGAGACGCAACAGCTCTCCTACCGCCTTTCCCTCGACGAGGGCCATGAACCCCGTGCCGGTCACCAACCCTCCCCTACTACCAGCTCACCAGACACCGCCGAGTCGACACAATGCTCGAGCCCGGCAAAGACCACATCCACACCGAGATTCCCCGGGGCGTAGAAGGCCCATTTGGCGGAGTTGGTCATGACCACCCCGCTGACGTCGTGCAGAATCGGGGTGATGTAGGTGCAGGTGTCGGTCACGATTGTGGCGCCGAAGCCCTCGATCACCGCGATCGTGCCAGCCGCCTCTGCCCTCGAGAGAGCGTCCCGTGATGTGTTCACATAGAACGGGACTCTGGTCGTCTGCCCTTTCATCATATCGGCCAGTATCGCCAGCTCCGCGACCGAGAAATGCGGTGTTCCGACGCTGATGGCACCGAGCGGTCCCTCCCCATGGTTGAGCGATGCCCGGGCACGGATCAAGTCGTCGACCTCGATGTTCTCGACGCGCCGTGGGGCCTGTCCTGCCATCGCCGCCTCGGCCGTGGGTGCCTCCGGAGTGACGCCTGCGATGTGGAACATCGCGACCGCTCCCGAGGAGGCGGCTGCCGCCCCGAGTGACTTCAGGCGGTCCTCGCCGGCTCTGTGATCGAGCCCGACGATCACCGCGACATCGGTCCCGGCGACCTGTCCCAGGCGATGGCCGAGCACCGGGTAGAGGAGATCGTCATCGAGCAGCGAGTCAGGGACATGCAGATCGACCCGCAGCGTCGCCCGCCGGCCCTCGTCGGTGTGGAGCCCAACCGCCGGTGCTCGGCCGGTCAGTGCGCAGCAGATGTCGAGAAAGTCACCGTACCGGGCCGTCCTCGCGCCAAGCACCGAGTTGGCGAAGACGATCGCATTGGACTCACCCCAGGCGATCTGGTCGCCGAACCCGGGGCGCTGGGCCAGCTGATAAGGGGCGCAGGTCCAGCTCGGAGTGCAGCCCATGTCGACGTAGGCATCCATGAGCAGGCGAGCTGCGGCGGCGGTCGCCGGGTCCCCCCGGTAGAGCTCGGGATGCAGGAGATCGAGCGAAGACACATTGAGGGTTGTAGGCACCACGACCCGGCCCCCGCCTTCGACGAGCAAAAGAGCGAAGTCGAGGCCGGCACGCCCGTGGTACAGGCCGCCGTCGATGTGCGCCGCCGAGATGTCCAGAAGACCCGCTGCGTCCTCCGACTCCGCGACCTCGACGAGCAGTTCCATCGCCGTTTGGGAAGCCGCGCCGGCTTCCCCATCGAGCATCGCCTGGTCCGATTCGGTGAGCAACACTCGTGAACCGACGATGCCGGTCAGTCCTCGAAGGGAAGCGCCATCTGCGGCTCGGGCCGGTGATAGCGCT
>JALDXP010000166.1:0-6209 GCA_032154885.1 Actinomycetota bacterium | reverse complement strand
CACAGAACCGAGCTCGTGACAGGTCGATGAATCGCAAAGCATCCACTCGCCAGACTGGACCGAATCGGGGAGGTTGATCACACCCGAATGCCCTGAGGCCTCACAGTCGGTGAAGGGACCCCGGTCCCAAGAATTACCAGGGAAGAGGTCGTTGCCGACGATGAAGGAAAGGGGTCCGACCTGTCTGAATATCGAAAGGCAAGCACCGATCAATCCCACCTCCGATTGATGAGAGCCATCGACCCCGACGATCAACAGCTCTTCCCCCGGCTCTCTGAACCGCTCCGGGCGCAACAGAACCGTGCCCACCAACCCGACAACCAGGATGAGGGCCAGGGCGATGATCCCCCCGGCGCCGGCACGTCTCCGGGCCACGACCACGATCAAGGCGATCCCGGCCAGGAGCACCAGGCCCGTAGTCAAATAGATCGTGTAATCGACCCACACGAGGTCAGTAGTACAGGCGGCTCACTGTCTCGGCAACCATGGCCGGTTTCTCGGTGCCCTCGACCTCGATCGTGATCTGACGGTTGATCTGGATCCCACCGTCGACGTCGGTGACCGACACAAGACCGACCCTGGCCCTAATGCGGGTTCCGACCGGGATCGGAGCGGGGAAACGGACCTTCTCCAGCCCGTAGTTGATGCCCATCAAGGGGGATCCGACCTCGAGTGGCACCTGTTCGGACAGGGCAACCGTCAGGGACAGGGTGAGGAAACCGTGGGCGATGGTCCCCCCGAAAGGGCTCGCCGCGGCCCGTTCACGATCGACATGGATCCACTGATGGTCATCGGTGGCGTCGGCAAAGGCATCCACCCGGTCTTGGGTGATCTCCATCCACTCACTGACGCCGATCTCGGTCCCGATCAGGTCCTGGAAGTCCGCCGCTTTCATTCTTTGTCCTCCTAGGCCCGCATACGGGCCCACGTACCTCAGGTAAGCAGAACTACCCTCGCTGACGTGCAGGTTCTCTCCACGAAGGTCGATCCCCGGTCCGATGAGTACCGGGTCAACCGGGCCGCAATGGAGGAGAAGCTCGCCGAGTTCGAGCAACTCATGGAAAAGGCCCGACAGGGCGGAGGAGAGCAGTACATCAAGCGTCACCGGGACCGGGGCAAGCTCCTGGCCCGGGAACGCATCGAATTGCTGCTGGACCGTGACGCCCCATTTCTCGAGCTCTCCACCCTGGCCGCCTGGGGCACCGACAAGAACCTGGGGGCCAATGTCGTCACCGGGATAGGCGTGGTCGAGGGGGTGGAATGCGCCATCCTCGCCCACGACCCGACCAGCCAGGCCGGCTCGATGAACCGTTACTCGGTGGCCAAGACCCTTCGCATCATGGACATCGCCAGGGAGAACCGGCTACCCCTGATCAATCTGGTCGAGTCGGGGGGCGCCGACCTCCCCGATCAAGCCGAGGTGTTCATCATCGGAGGCAAGTGGTTCCGAAACCTCACCCGTCTTTCCAAAGCGGGCATCCCGACCATCGCCATCGTCTTCGGCAGCTCCACGGCAGGTGGCGCCTATTTCCCGGCGATGTGCGACTACGCCGTCATGGTGAAGGAGCAGGCCAAGGTCTTCCTCGGCGGCCCGCCCCTCGTGAAGATGGCCACCGGTGAGGTATCGAGCGACGAGGAGCTGGGCGGGGCCGAGATGCACTCCAAGGTCTCGGGTCTCTCCGACTATTTCGCTCAGGACGAGCACGAGGCGATCCGGATGGGCCGTGACATCGTGAGCCATCTCAACTGGCGCAAGCGCGGCTATGGACCGACCAAGGACCCCGACGAGCCGGTTCACGAGGTCGACGACATCCTGGGCGTCATCCCGAGCGACCTACGGGTCCCTTTCGACATGCGAGAGATCCTGGCCCGGACCTTGGACGGATCCCGCTTCGAGGAGTACAAGGCGGTATATGGCACATCGATCCTGACCGGGTGGGCATCCATCCACGGTTTCCCAGTGGGCGTGATCGCCAACCAGCAAGGCGTGATTTTCTCTGAGGAGGCACAGAAGGCCACCGAGTTCATCCAGCTAAGCAACCGATACGACACTCCGCTTCTCTTCATCCACAACACCACCGGATACATGGTGGGCAAGGACTACGAGCAGCGGGGGATCATCAAGGACGGCGCCAAGATGGTGAATGCCGTGGCCAACTCCGAGGTGCCCCACATCGCCCTGATGGCCGGCGTCTCCTATGGCGCCGGGAACTACGGGATGTCAGGGCGGTCCTACGACCCCCGATTCGTCTTCGGCTATCCCAACCACAAGGTGGCGGTGATGGGACCGACCCAGCTCGCCGGGGTGATGTCGATAATCGCCCGTCAGGCGTCCGAGTCCCGCGGGGAGCCCTTCGACGAAGAGGCGGACGAGAAGCGCCGCAAGGAGATCGAGGCTCAGATCGAAGCCGAGGAGCTGGCCTACTTCTCGACTGCGAGGGTTCGCGATGACGGGCTCATCGATCCCCGCGATACCCGACATGTGCTCGGCATCGCCCTCTCTGCCACCCATTCAGCCGAGATCAAGGGAACTGATCGCTTCGGCGTCTTTCGGATGTGATCAACCCTCCCAGATCGTCTCACCGTCGAAATCCACCTCTCCGGTAGGCAACAACCCGAGCGCAGCCGCCACCTTTCCCGAGGCGGCATGGTCGGGATGGATATGAGCCACCAGTCGCCGTTTCCCGCTGGCGGCGAGCCAATCGACCATCCCAGTTGCAGCCTCGGTAGCGAAGCCACGGCCCTGCCAATCGACACCAACCAGCCATGCGAGGTCCGCCTCCTCAGTGGTCAAAGTTGCCTGCACGAACCCAATCGCCACCCCGTCCTCGACCAGTCGGATGATCCAGTTGTGCCAGGTCTCGCCCTCGGAGGGCGACCCCGCCGCTTGCGCCCGGTATCTCTTTTCGAGCTCTGCCAGGGTCGGCGGCCCGCCACCTGTGTAGACGTAGAGCCGGTCGTCGCCCAGGACCGACACCATCTCGTCGGCGTCTGACGGGTCGAGCGGTGTCAGCCGCAGACGTCGGGTCTCGAGTGCCGGAGTCACGCCGGTCACGCCTCGATGAAGGAGAGACGCACCTTCCTGGTCTGGTTGTCGACATTGGTGTCGACCAACACCACCGACTGCCAAACGCCCAACGTCGGTCGGCCGGCGACCACCGGGATCGTGAGGCTGGGCGACACGAATGCCGGCAACACGTGATCGCGACCATGTCCGGGACTGCCGTGTTCGTGACGCCATCGCCCCCCTTCCGCCGGAAGCAGGTCGTCGATGGCTGCGATCAGATCCTGGTCACTCCCCGCGCCCACCTCGATCACAGCTACACCGGCGGTGGCATGGGGAACGAAAACGGAGAGCAGCCCGTCGCCCTGGCTCGAAGCGAATCTGGCTATATCGGGAGTGATGTCGAAGACGCCGCCGTGTCCCCCGGTTTGAAACGTGAGCTCTTCGCTTTTCACCCGGGGAGGTTACGGGCCTCAGCCCGCGAACTCGACCACCACATCGCGGTAACCGAGGCCGAGCAGGAAGTCGGTCAGCACCTGACGAGCATTGGCTTCGGCGTCGGCGAGAACGCCCTCATCTACGGCCGCCTGGACCAGAACCTCTTCCGCCACCTGGCGGGCGTCGGTCTCCAGCCGCGGGTCGCCCTTGGTGAAGAGACCGGTCTCCCGATCGAGGATCTGTGTTGCCTCGTTGTCGACCGACACGTACTGGATCACGGCAGCCGGGACTGTGATCTCGACTACGCCCTGGTCATCCAACGAGACGTTCTGCACGGTGATACCGCTCATATCGATACCGGCGCCGATCCGCGCAACGGCGAACAACTGAAGGCTGTCTCCGCGGGCCCATTCCAGCCACCCCTGATCCGTGCCCTTGTCAACGATCGTGTACTGGACGGTCTCCACCGTGGTCAGATTGGACATGTCCCGGATCGAGCTGATGACTACCGGGCCGATCTCCTCATACGGCTCTGGCTCGAACAATGCCGCCAGGTCTCCCGGTGTCGGCACTGCATCGACCAGGTCCTGGAGGCTCGAAACCACCCAGATCCCGATCACCACGAACAGGGCGACCACACCGCTGACGATGGCTATCGGCACGATGGCCTTCCGGCGTCTCGGGGCCGGTTCGAGCCTTTCGACCGTCTCCCGATCCTGTCTTTCCATCAACTGCGTATCACTCATTTGGACGCGACTCCTCAACTCGTAGTTATGACGACAGGCTTATGACGTTCCGGAGTGAGAAATGGTTTCCACCGGTACGCTCACCGAGCCAATGATCCGGAGACTTCTGGTAGCCAACCGCGGTGAGATTGCCCGCCGCGTGTTCCGCACCTGTCGTCAAATGGGCGTCGAAACGGTCGCCATCCATTCGGATCCCGACACGACCGAGCCGCACGCACTCGAAGCTGATCATGCGGTAAACCTTCCCGGCTCGACCCCCAACGAAACCTATCTGCAAATCGATGGAGTGCTCGGAGCAGCCAAGCAGAGCGGGGCCGACGCCATCCACCCCGGGTACGGCTTTCTGGCTGAGAACGCCGAATTCGCCCGTCGGGTAACGGAGGAGGGCCTGATTTGGATCGGGCCACCGCCGGAGGCCATCGAGGTCATGGGCTCGAAGCTCCGGTCGAAGACACTGGTCGAGACCGCAGGAGTCCCCACACTCGGCGCCATCGACCTCACCGATAACGATGATGCGGAGGCAGCTGCAGAAGGGCTGGGATACCCGGTGCTGGTGAAGGCGTCAGCCGGGGGTGGGGGCAAGGGGATGAGGGTCGTCGGCGATCCCTCGGGTCTGACCGAGGCGATCGAAGGTGCGCGGAGGGAAGCGGCCTCGTCCTTCGGCGACGACACGGTCTTTCTGGAGAAGTACCTGCAGGCAGCACGTCACATCGAGATCCAGGTACTCGGCGACGGCCGAGGCCGGGTGGTCTCTTTATTCGAACGGGAGTGCTCGATCCAGCGGCGGCATCAGAAGATCATCGAGGAGGCGCCATCGCCTGTGATCGACGAGACCCTGCGCCGGCGGATGGGTGAGACAGCGGTGGCGGCAGCTACCGCGGTGGGATACGTCGGGGCGGGGACGGTGGAGTTTCTCTTCCAGAACGGCGACTTCTACTTCCTGGAGATGAACACCAGACTCCAGGTGGAACACCCGGTCACCGAGATGGTCACCGGGTTGGACCTGGTGCGTCTCCAGATCGAAATCGCCGATGGTGCCCCGATCGACGTCGAGCCCGTCATCTCGGGGCATGCGATCGAAGCGAGGCTCTACGCCGAGGACCCCCGCCACGACTTTCTCCCGGTCACCGGCACGATCCACAAATTCGATATTCCCGGTCTGCCCGGATTGCGGGTCGACTCCGGGGTCGAGGACGGCTCGACGGTCTCTGTGTTCTACGACCCGATGCTGGCCAAGATCATCGCTCACGGCGCCACCCGAGATCGGGCGGCCGAGACGCTGGCCCAGGCGTTGCGCCGGGCGATGCTCCATGGTCCGGTCACCAACCGTGACCTCCTGGTTCGGATCCTGGAACACGAAGAGTTTCGGTCGGGGGCGATGGACACGCACTTCCTCGAACTGCATGACCCGGCGCACCTCGGCCGGCCACTCGCTGACCTGGAGACCGAGCGCCTGTCGGCGGTGGCGGCGGCGCTGGCCGACCAGGAGCTCGACAGGGACCTGTCCCGGGTCCTCAGGTCGATTCCCTCGGGTTGGCGCAATCGGCCCGGCACTTATCAGGAGCGGGTGTATGGAGGTGATCATGGGACTCACGTGATCCGATACTCGGTCACGCCAATGCCAGTCGTGGAAGGTCTCGGCCCCATCGACGTCAGCGAATGCACACCCGATCGGGTCGAGTTCAGTCACGACGGTCTCGACCACAGCTTCAGCGTCGCCAGATACGGCGAGATTCGCCATGTCGACTCCGAACTCGCTCCGGTTCGCCTCGAAGCATTGCCCAGATTCCCCTCGCCCGATGCAGCCGAGACCCCCGGGTCCCTGCATGCGCCTATGCCGGGGCGAGTGGTCAGGGTCGAGGCGCGCGTCGGTGACAGCGTCCGAGCCGGTCAGGTGCTGGTTGTGCTCGAGGCAATGAAGATGGAGCACACCCTGCGAGCACCTCATGACGGGATCTTGAACGAGGTGGACTGCTCCCCTGGCGATCAGGTCGAAGCCGGTGCGGTGCTCGTTGTGATCG
>JALDXP010000165.1:0-6213 GCA_032154885.1 Actinomycetota bacterium | reverse complement strand
TTCACGGTCACCCTGGCCGCGCCCGAGACGTTCTTCATGACCCGACTCGGGTACACCGCGTATTACCCGCTGCCGGAGGCGTTCTTCGCCGACCCGGCTGCCTACAACGAGGCACCGATCGGAAACGGTCCGTTCATGATGGACGGGTCCTGGGAGCACGACGTAGAGATCCGGACCGTGGCCAACCCCGACTTCGCGGGTGAGGACCCGGCTCAGATCGAAGGTCTGACCTTCAAGATCTACGCAGAAGTCGATGCCGCGATGAACGACCTCATGGCGGGCAACCTCGACATCGTCGATGCCCTGACGCCCGAGCGGGCGGCTGAGGTCATGGGAGCGGTCCCGAACTCGAGTGAGTCACCGAGCTCGTCGATCAACTATCTGGCGTTCCCGCTCTACGACCCCGTATACGAGAACCCCGATGTGCGGGCCGCATTGTCGATGGCCATCGACCGGCAGACGCTGGTCGACAGCCCGATCTTCAACGGCACTCGCGCTCCTGCATTCAACCTGCAGGCTCCGGTCATACCGGGTTACCAGGAGTCAGTCTGTGACAACTGGAACTACGACCCAGAGCAGGCAGCTGCCCTGTGGGAGTCGTCCGGTGGCATCGAGGGCCCGATCACGGTCTGGTTCAACTCGGGTGCCGGTCACGACGCCTGGGTCGAGGCAGTAGTCAACATGTGGGCCGAGACGCTCGGGATCGACCCGACCACGGTTGCGTTCGAGCAGCTCGACTTCGCCGACTACCTGCCCCGTATCGACGGCCAGGAGATCACCGGCCCGTTCCGTCTCGGCTGGGGTATGGACTACCCACACCCCCAGAACTACTGGCAGTTGCTGTTGGACAGCCGGTTCGTGCCGCCTTCGGGCTCGAACAGCACGTTCTACATCAACCCCGAGTACGACGCCAAGATCGATGAGGCCAACTCACAGGCCGACCTCGAAGCTGCCATCCCCCTCTATCAGGAGGCGGCGGCGATTGCTTGTGCCGACACTCCGTTGATCCCGATGTTCTTCGGGCTCAACCAGTACGCATGGAGCGACAACGTCGGTGGCGTCTACGTCGACGCCTTCGGCAACCTGGTCTACACCGACCTGACGGCAGGCGGCTGAAAACCAATGGCGGCGGCAACGTCGCCGAATGTGGAGCGGCATCCTCGCGATGCCGCTCCACACTATGGTTCCATTCGGGTGGCGAGGATGGAGGCTTCGACCTTCGGGGCGGAGGAGGCGATTGGGTGAAGACTGACCGATGACGAGCTACATCATTCGGCGGGTCGGGCAATTCGTCCTCGTGTTCTTTGCCGCGACCTTCCTCATCTTCTCCATGGTCTTCGCCATCCCCGGTGACCCGATTCGGGCTCTTGCAGGCGAGAAGCCGATGCCTGACTCCCTGAGGCAGACTCTCGTCCAGCGGTACCACCTCGACGAGCCCTACCTCGTCCAGTACTGGTATTACGTGACGGGGGTCGTTCAGGGGGACCTGGGCGAGAGCTTCAACCAACGGCCGGTGATCGACATAATCAAGGAGAGATTCCCCAGGACCCTGCGTCTCGCCATCTACGCCTTCATCATCGAGATGGTGATCGGAGTCACGGCCGGGGTCTGGGCGGGGATCCGAAAAGACAAATTCTTAGATTCATTGGTGAAGGTGAGCACCGTCGCCGTCATCTCGATTCCGATCTTCGTGCTCGGGTTCATGGCGCAGTTATTCATCGGGGTGAGATTGGGCTGGCTCCCTGTGACCGCGGGCAACCCGCCCAGTCTGTACGGGTATCTGCTCCCGGCCATCGTCCTCGCCGCTGTCTCACTGGCCTACGTCGCCCGACTCACCCGCTCCAGCGTGGTCGAGAATCTTCGCTCCGACTACGTGCGCACGGCCAAGGCCAAGGGGCTCAGTCAGCGCCGGGTGATCGGGGTCCACACCTTCCGCAACTCTCTCATCCCGGTGATCACCTTCCTCGCCATCGACCTCGGGGCGCTCATGGGAGGGGCGATCATCACCGAGACCATCTTCAACGTCCCCGGAATCGGCCAGGCGCTGTATCAGTCGGTCATCGGTCAGGAAGGCGCAGTGGTGGTCGGGATCGTCACCCTTCTGGTGATCATCTACGCGGTGGCCAACCTGGTAGTCGATGTCATGTATGCGGTGCTCGACCCGAGGATTCGTTATGACTGACACGACCAACAAGACGCCGGCCGAGGTCCTGGCGCCGGACGTGGTCACCCCGGAGGTGGTTCCGCCTCAGGCGCCCAAGCAGGACAAGCCGGCCAGTCTCTGGTCTGACGCCTGGAAGGAATTGCGGCGCAAGCCAGGGTTCATCATCTCGGCGTTACTCGTGATCCTCATGGTTGTCATGGCCGCCTTCCCCACACTCTTCACCTCGGTCGACCCCCGGGATTGCAGCCTCATCGACGCCTTGCAGACTCCGAGCGCAGAGCACCGGTTTGGCACCGACCTGCAGGGATGCGACTACTACGCCCGCACCATCTGGGGAGCTCGAACCTCGGTCTCGATCGGTCTACTTGTCACCCTCTTCTCCACCCTCATCGCGGTGATCCTCGGTTCCGTCTCCGGGTACAGGGGTGGCTGGCTCGACTCGACGCTCTCCCGTTTCACCGACATCATGTTCGCCATCCCGCTGATCTTGGGCGCCCTCGTGATCCTCAATGCCCTGGCCGGCAGCAGGGGTGTCATGCAGGTGTCGGCGGTGCTCATTGTCTTCGGGTGGCCCACCATGATGCGGCTCATGAGGTCGTCGGTACTGTCGGTGAAAGAGCTCGACTACATCGACGCGGCCCGGGCCCTCGGTGCCAGCGACTGGCGCATCATCACCCGTCACGTCCTCGCCAACGGGATCACACCTGTCATCGTCTATGCCACCATCACCGTCGGGGTCATCATCTCGGCCGAGGCCTCTCTGTCCTTCCTCAATGTGGGTCTCCAGCTGCCCGCGATCTCGTGGGGCTTGATGATCAACACGGCACAGAACCGCATCCTCGCTTTCCCGCACCTGTTGTTCTTCCCCGGGCTATTTCTCAGCGCGACCGTCTTCGCATTCATCCTGATGGGTGATGCCCTCCGCGACGCCTTGGATCCCAAGCTGCGATGACAAAGGTCACGCCGCTGGACACAGCCGTCGATCCCCACTCCGCCGACACCGGGGTGCTTCTCGATGTGAAGGACCTGGAAGTCGAGTTCCGGATGAGATCCGGCACGATCAAGGCGGCCAACCGGGTCAGCTATCAAGTCGACAAGGGTGAGACCCTCGCCATCGTCGGCGAGTCGGGCTCGGGGAAGACCGTCAGCGCCCAGGCCATCATGGGGATCATCGACTCTCCTCCCGGATTCGTCACCGGCGGCGAGATCCTGTTTCGGGGCAAGGACCTGCTGAAGATGGAGGAAAAAGAGCGACGCCAGATCCGGGGGGATCGGATCTCGATGATCTTCCAGGACGCTCTCACCGCGCTCAACCCGGTGTTCACGGTGGGCTGGCAGATCTCGGAGATGTTTCAGAAGCATCGGGGCATGTCAAAGTCTGAGGGCTACAAACGCGCCGTCGAGTTGATGAACCTCGTGAAGATCCCCTCGGCTGCTGAGCGGGTCAATGCCTACCCCCACGAGTTCTCAGGTGGCATGCGTCAGCGGGTAATGATCGCAATGGCCATCGCCCTGGATCCCGATGTCCTGATCGCCGATGAGCCGACGACCGCTCTCGATGTCACCGTGCAGGCGCAGATCATGGGGCTCCTCGCTGATCTGCAGCAGCAGACCGGGATGGGGCTGATACTGATCACACACGACCTCGGTGTGGTCGCCGAGGTGGCGGACAAGGTCTCGGTCATGTATGCCGCCGAGATCGTGGAGACCGCCGATATCCGTGAGCTCTATCGACACCCATATCACCCCTATACCGAGGGTCTGATGCGCTCCCTGGTCCGGCCCGACCACAAGGGCGGCCGTCTCTCCCCGATCAAGGGGTCGCCCCCCGACCTCCTCCACATCCCTTCGGGCTGTCCCTTCCATCCCCGTTGCGACTATGTCCAGGACCTCTGTCGGACGGATGACCCACCGTTGCGAGAGATCCTGGAAGGCCGGACGTCAGCCTGTCATTTCGCCGAGGTGTTCTCAGATGACTGAGCCGCTTCTCTCCGTTCAGGACCTGGTCAAGCATTATCCAATCCGGAAGGGCGTGTTCCGTCGCCAGGTCGGCTCGATCAAGGCCGTGGACGGGGTCAGCTTCGACCTGATGCCGGGAGAGACACTGGGGCTGGTCGGCGAGTCGGGTTGTGGCAAGTCGACCGTGGCCCGCACCCTCCTTCGTCTGATCGAACCGACATCAGGTCAGGCCCTGTATAGGGGCACCGACATCTTCTCGCTGGACAAAGGCGACATGCGGGAACTGCGGCGGCATATCCAGATCATCTTCCAGGATCCATACGCGTCTCTGAATCCGAGAATGACGGTCGGGGACATCATCGCCGAGCCGTGGGCGATCCACACCGATTTGCTCCCAAAAAACAAGGTCAGAGATCGGGTTCGCCAGCTCCTGGAGCTCGTCGGGCTCAACCCCAATCACATCAACAGGTATCCGCACCAGTTCTCGGGTGGACAGCGCCAACGGATCGGTGTGGCCCGGGCCTTGGCCCTGAACCCGAGCATCATCATCTGTGACGAGCCGGTTTCTGCCCTCGACGTTTCGGTACAGGCCCAGGTGGTCAATCTCCTCGAGGACATCCAGGACGAGTTCAACCTCTCCTACATCTTCATCGCTCACGACCTCTCGATTGTTCGTCACATCTCGGACCGTGTTGCCGTGATGTACCTGGGCAAGATCGTCGAGGAGGGGGTCGAGTCGGATCTCTACGGGAATCCGTCACACCCTTACACCCAGGCGCTTCTGTCGGCCGTGCCGGTTCCCGACCCAGAATTCCACTCCGACAAGCGCATCCTCCTCCAGGGTGATGTGCCCTCCGCGGCCAATCCTCCGTCCGGGTGTCATTTCCGCACCCGGTGCTGGAAGGCCCAGGACATCTGTGCCGAGGTCGAGCCACTATTGGAGCAGCACTTCGACACGCTGGCCGCGTGTCATTTCGCTGCCCCCCGCGAGATCTTCGCCGAGGCGGAGTAGTTCAGAGACCCTTCAGGCTCTCCGGGTTCTCAAGACCGGACAGGTCGCCCGGCTCCTCCCCAAGTGCCACCGCCTTGATCACGCGACGCATGATCTTCGCCGACCTGGTTCGGGGCAGGTCGTCCACCCAACGGACATCCTTCGGGCGGAACGCCTTGCCCATCGTCGCTGTCACCGCGGAGACAACCGCTGCGGTCAGGTGGTCGTCGGGCTCCACGTCGGGCGAGGGCACGACGTAGAGCGCGATCGACTCCCCCTTCACCTCGTCAGGGACTCCGATCGCCGCGGCCATGGTGACCTCGGGAAGCGCCACGACGGCGGA
This sequence comes from Actinomycetota bacterium, assembly GCA_032154885.1. GTDB lineage: Bacteria > Actinomycetota > Acidimicrobiia > Spongiisociales > ZC4RG35 > JARDZU01. The sequence continues at coordinate 756 of JALDXP010000165.1, read as the reverse complement.
CTCGATCTCGGCCGGCCCAACCCGCTTGCCGGCGATGTTGAGGGTGTCATCCGATCTGCCGTGAAGGAACCAGAATCCGTCGTCGTCAGTCGAGGCCCAGTCGCCATGCACCCAGACGTCCGGGAAACGAGACCAGTATGTCTCGAGGTAACGGTCCGGCTCGCCCCAGAAACCACGGGTCATTCCCGGCCATGAGCCCCTGATCACCAGCTCGCCTACCTCTCCACGCACCGGGTTGCCTTCGGCGTCGTAGATGTCGGCGTCGATCCCGAAAGATGGGAAACCCACAGAAGTCGGCTTGAGCCCTTGCAGGATGTTGACCCCGACGATGACAGCGCCGATCTCGGTCCCTCCGGTGATGTTGATGATCGGCCGTTTCCGCTCTCCGACGTCGTCGAAGAGCCACCACCAGGGATCGGGGTTCCATGGCTCACCGGTAGATCCAAAAGTGTGCAGGCGGGAGAGGTCGTGACGGCGGGCCTGTTGAGCACCGTGGGGCCGCAGAGCCCGGATGAGGGTGGGTGAGATCCCGAGGAAGGTCACGCCGAGATTGGCCGCCACCGCCCAAAGGCGGTCCGGGCCGGGATGGTCGGGCGCCCCATCGTACGTGGCAAGGGCAGCACCGTTGGCCAGACCGGCGAGGACCATCCACGGGCCCATGATCCATCCCATATCCGTGGCCCACATCACGACGTCGTCCGTGCCGATCTCTGCGTGGAATGCGCCCTCGGCGGCGAGCTTCACCGTCAGACCGGC
>JALDXP010000164.1:0-6250 GCA_032154885.1 Actinomycetota bacterium | reverse complement strand
CCGCGCCGCCTCGGCCCCGATCAGTTCGATGGCCCCGCCGTAGGCGCGGTCTTCCGCCAAGCCGATGCCTATGCCAGCGGCCCGAGAGCGCTCCGGGTCCGAAGAGAGGGCACCCGCTACCAGCTCGTATCGGTCATCGAGACGGGCGGCGGAGCGATGCATCTCTCCGATGAAACTTCCCGGGCCGCCACCTATCACCGCGAGACGCAGCCTGCGTCCCAGCATCTCGATCACCGGATTGTCAGCCACCCTCCACCTCGTCCACGATCAGCCACCTGTCCCCTACCTCCGGCCGCAGGACGAATGTCTTGGAAAATGGCTCGATGGCCCGATCCTGCTCGGCGCCGGCCGCATCGTAGGTGACGGTCTCGACAGTCCCTGTCGCTACCAGCCCGAGACTGGCTGAGTCCTGGGTCTCTTCGGTGGGCGCGACATCGACGAGAAGCGAGTCGAACGTATAGGTCGGTACTGCGTACGAGCCGGTGGTCGCCGCCTGCTCCACGACCCGTTCCATCTCGATCAGGCGGTCCCCGTCAGCGGCCGATCGCAACAGCGAGGTGTCAGCGCGACGGATCGCCTCCGCTTCGACAGCGAGTCCCTGGGCCAAGCCAACTGCCACTGCCTTCGGATCAACTTCGCCTTGCAGCGCTGTGGCCTCGGAGCTGATGGTGGCCTCGGGAAGTTGCGCCGGGTCGATCTCGATCTCGGGCAGCGGAGCTGCGACAGTGGCTGCCTCCGCCGTGTCCCGCGCCGGCGTCCCGGCGATGACAATGGCCAGAGGGATCACAACGAGCAGCACACCAACGACGGCGCCCGGGGTGAAGGCTCGCACCGGCCGACTCTTCGAGGACGTCGCCAGGGCTTCGATTCTCTCCGACCTAAACACGCGATCGAGCAGGAAGCGGAGAGGTGTCATGACGACGAGGCCGGCGAGCAAACCCACCTTTGCCCCGAACTCGGTGGTTTGGGGTGCCATCAGCAAGGTGCAAATCACGCCGAGGAACACGGCAAACGCAATCCGAGCCGCGCGCCCTTCCGGGATGGTCTTTGGGTCCGTGATCATGAAGAACAGGAAGACGAGCACCTCGGGCGACGCCACGATCACCGACCAGAAATAGGTTCCGCACACTGGCTGGAGAGCCCACGCCGCGGTCATGCAATGTCCCGAGGCAGCAAGAACCCCCAGACCGACAGCGAGCGTCAGCCAGAACACTGCGGCCAGGGTCAAGAGACGGAGCCGGGAGGTGATCAGGACGCCGCCGACCAGGATGACGGCGTAGGCGGTGAGCATCCAGAAGTCGAGCGGCGCCCACCAGAAGTCGAGGGGCTCGATCACTGTGCTACCCAGCACCAGGAAGGCTGCAACGAGCCCGACATTCGATGGGTTGAAGACGTGGGTCCCTCGAAATCGGATCCAGTACTTCGTGAGCAGTGATAGCGCGGCGATCCCGGCGAACAGGTACCAGCCGTCCCAGGTCCAGTGATCCCCACGTTCCTGACCGACGATCCGGAGGATCAGGGCAACGCCGCTCCCGGTCAGCATGGCGCTGGCCGGCCAGACCACCTGCTTGGTCTTGCGAAACGTCAGGGTGACCTCGAGCAAGGCGCATGTGACGATCGCAGCGAGGATCTGGGGCACCGAGACCCGAAAGTCGAGGGCCACCTGACCCAGCACGTGAATGGTGATGATGACGCTGGCGAGATGCAGTCGCGGATCGCGCCAGCTGGGCAGCACCAACGGATAGTCGGTGGCACCCAGGCGGACGGTGCGCGCGCTGGTGGTGGTCACGTTGGGAAGGCTGCCACAACCGGCGGGGCTAGGTTGCACCGATGGAACACATCGATGCCGGAGCGGGTGCGTGGAGCCCGTCTGGAAATGAGCATTTCACCGGGACAGTCTGGAACCGAAGACTGAGTGAGTCCGATGACGGCATCACGATGATCGCCGTGCAGTTCGCTCCGGGTGCGCGCAGCGACTGGCACAGCCACCCGGGCGGTCAGTTGCTGTATGTGGTCGCGGGTGCCGGATTCGTCCAGACCGAAGATGGTTCGACGGTGCGGATCTCAACCGGCGACGTCGTGCACGCGCCTCCAGGAGAGCGACATTGGCACGGAGCGCGCCCGGACTCGCCGATGATGCATCTCTCCCTCACCACCGGAGGGCCCACCGCCTGGGAGGGGAAGGTCGGCGACGCCGAGTATGGGCGCGAGATTTCTTAGATTTCTGCTGCGATTCCCTTGAATTTGTCGGTGGTGGTTGGTAGCGTATCGAACATATGTTCGATGTTGTCGAGACTTCGAACTTCCCCACCGAACCGCCGCTCGAGCTGATCGCTCCCGAGGATCTGGTCGACGAGTTGGCGTCGGCGTTTCGGGCTCGGGAGCAGGTAGAGGCTCGGATCGCTCGGCTTCTCCGTCAGGTCAACGTGTCGAAAGCTTTCGGGCGTGACGGTTACTCGTCTCTCACTCAACTGTTGAAACATCGCATGTCGCTTCATCCTGGGGAGGCTCAACGGTTGGTGGCCCGGGCTAACGGTCTGGCCGAATCGCCGATGGTTGCTCTCGCATTCGATCAGGGTTTGATCACCGCTTCTCAGGTGGATGTGCTGATGGAGGCAAGATGCCGGGCGCCCGAGCCGTTCACCAGGGACGAGGCCACCCTGGTTTCTGCTGCCCTCGGCACTCCTCTGATCCGGGAGTTGAGGAAGTGTGGATTACTGGCTGGACCGAGTAGCCCGAAAGGACCTGGCCGATGAACGTCAACTGGTCCGGGACCTCCAGTCCTTGAGTCTCCGCCGAGAGGGGGAGATGATGCGGATCAACGGTTGGGTCGATATCGAAACCGGGGAGGAGATGAAAGCCCGACTCGATCCCGGGCCTCCCGCACCCGGCGATGACAGATCCGCTCCGGCGCGGCGCGCCGCCGTCCTCGTCGACATCGTCAACGGCGCAGGCGACCGACCCGGTCTCATCGTCCATGTCTCTGCCGACAACTTGCTCGACGACAAGCCGGGGATCTCAGAAACCGAACATGGGACCTTTCTCACCGCCGACGAGATCAGACGGATCTCATGTGACGCCAATCTGACCAGAGTCGTGTTCGGACCCGACCATCAACCCCTCGATGTGGGAAGGACCAAGAGACTGGTCACCCCGGCCCTCCGCATCGCGGTCATGGCCCGAGACCTGCACTGTGTCTTCCCCGGTTGCGACCGGCCCGCCAGCTGGTGCGACGTCCACCATCTCATCCCCTGGTCAAAAGGTGGACCGACCAGTCTCGACAATCTGATCCTCCTCTGCCGACATCACCACACCCTGATCCACGAAGGAGGCTGGCGGACCGACGGAACCCCCGGCCATCTCAACTTCCACCGGCCCGACGGAAGCCAACTCGGCGTCGAACCAGGACCCAGACCGGCGCCTTCACCATTCCACCAACCAGGACCAAACCGCCCACCCGACTTCGACATCAGACAGGCCATCCAACAGATCCAGACCATCCCCTACCCCCGCGGCCCATAGATCTCAGCCCGGGGGTATCAGCACCGCATCGACCACATGGGCAGTCCCGTTGCTCCCGATCACATTGGCGATGGTCACCGTCGATGCCCCATTGAGCACGATCGGGCCGTCTGCGACCGACACGGCGATCTCGGAGCCCTGTGCGGTGGATACCGACGACATTCCCATCAGGTCGAACCCGCTGAGATTTTCTTCGACGACGTGGTACAGGAGCACCGCTTGAAGTGCCTCGGGCTCGGTTGGAAGTGGCTCTGCGAGCTGTGCGAACGCCTCATCGGTGGGAGCGAACAACGTGAATGGGCCAGGACCGGACAGCGTCTCGGTGAGCCCGGCCGCGTCGATCGCGGCCAGCAGTTGGCCGAACTGACCGGCACCAGCCAGCACCTCGAGGATGCCGTCCTCGACGACCGGCACGGTTGGAGGAGGCGCCTGAGTAGTCGGGGGGGCGGGCTGGGTCGTCGCCGGAGCCTCGGTCGTGGGCGGCGCGGCGGTCGTGGTCGCAGTGGGAACCGTCGTTTCCTGTGCCGGCGGTTCGGTGGGCGGTGGTGGTGGCGGGACACCAGCCTCGGCCAGGGCCGCCTCGAAGGCACGCAACGTTGCAGCGTCGATCACCCCTGTGGCCGGGACCCCGAGCTCCGTCTGCAACTCCTTCAGCGCGTCCTCGAGCTCCAACGACCACACACCGTCGATCGGACCGCCGTAATGCCCGGTGGTGGTGAGGATCCCCTGCAGGGCGGCGACCTGGGCCGATTCCTGCTGACCGAGCAGCTCAGCCAGGGCAGTCTGGGTGGGGGGGTCCATCAAGCCAGTCACCGTGAGGCCCGAGTCTTCCTGGAGCCGCTCCACCGCCTCGATGGTCTCAGGCCCGTAGATGCCATCGATCTCACCGGTGTAATAGCCGGCCGTCGCGAGGTCGGTCTGAACGGCGGTCACGTAGTCGGAAACCCACTGACTCGCATTGGCGAGACCCTCTTCATCGAGACACCCTGCGTCCACGAACAGTCGTGTCCAGGCAACCTGGAGCGCGTACGCCGCGGACGTGAACGACACACCGGCCTCGGTGACAAGCGTCCGCTGATCGATCCCGGCTACCGCGTCATCGAAGGCCGCCTCCGCCTCCTCCACCACCTCGATCGACTCCGGGTCCACCAGCACGATGTCAACGGCGGCATCGGGATCGGCTTCGACCGCCTCACGGAACTGAGCAGCCGAGTCGAGCACGGCTTCCCGGGCCGGCTCGAGATCGTCGCCCGCTGACTGGACGTCGCCGACCGTCAGCTCCACATCCTCGAATAGACCGCCGTAGGTGTCGAGCGCGCTCACGTACTCCTCGACATCGCTGCAGAACTGAGCTTGGGCTTCTTCGATGTCGATCTCGTCACCACTGCAAGCCGAAACGAGCGCAAAGATCAGCGACAACGCGAACACGGTCCGGAATGCGGGTCTTGCGGTCATTGAGTCCTCCTGGACCGTCCATCAAAGCAGAGCACAGAACCGATCCCGGTCAATCATCCCCGGGCCGATTCGATGCCAGCGCTGGTGGTCGGTCCGATCTGCAATGGTCAGCTGTCGAGTAGGTCCTCGAAGGATGTCACATCCTCATACGGGTCCAGACGGCTCGGCCGCTCCTCTGCCGCAACCCACCTGGCGAACTCCCCCGTGGCACGGTCGATGCGCTCTGACAGCGCCTGCTCGGCGCTCGTCCCTGATCCCCAGTCTTCCGAAGCAGCGAACACCGCCGTCGGGACCACGAGGGCGCGCATGTAGCTGAACAATGGCCGGATGGCGTGCTCCAGGACCAGGGAATGCCGGGGGGAACCGGCGGTGGCCGCGATCAGCACCGGCTTGCCGGCGAGGGCACCAGGCTCCAAGACATCGAAGAAGATCTTGAACAGACCCGAGTATGAGGCGTTGAAGATCGGCGACACCGCGATGAGCCCGTCTGACTCGACGACCTCCTTGATGGCGGCGCCGAGACGCTCATCGGCAAAACCGGTGACGAGCATGTTGGTCAAGTCCCGGGCATGGTCTCGCAAGTCGAGCATGTCGATCTCTGCCGCGACGTCGAGCTCGGCAAGCGCCTGTTCGCTGGCATTGGCCAGCCGGTTGGCGAGGAGCCGGGTCGATGACGGTTGGGCGAGTCCACCGCTGATGACGGCCAGCTTGCGCCGTGTCAATTGGCCTCGACCGCCTCGACCAGGGCTCTGCCCTTGGCAGCTGCCTTGAGCCCGGCGTGCGTCGGGCCCTCGGGAACGTGTGCCGGCCGCAACGAATCGAACTCCTTGCGAAGCACCGGGACCACCTCACTGCCGAGCATGTCCAACTGCTCGAGCACGGTGCTCAATGGAAGGCCGGCGTGATCCATCAGAAACATCTGGCGCTGGTAATCGCCGAAATACTCCCGGAATTTCAAGGTCTCCTCGATCACCTGCTGCGGACTACCGACTGTCAATGGCGTCTGCTCGGTGAATTCCTCGAGCGAGGGGCCGTAGCCGTAGACCGGGGCATGGTCGAAGTAGGGGCGGAACTCGCGCACGGCGTCTTGCGAGTTCTCGCGCATGAACACCTGGCCACCCAGCCCGACTATGGCCTGATCTGCGCTGCCATGCCCGTAGTGCTCGAAGCGACGGCGATACAGATCGATGAGACGGATGAAATGCTCCTTGGGCCAGAAGATGTTGTTGGCGAAGAAGCCATCCCCGTAATACGCGGCCTGCTCGGCGATCTC
>JALDXP010000163.1:0-6263 GCA_032154885.1 Actinomycetota bacterium | reverse complement strand
ACGGGGACATGGCGGCTGGACCGCTCGGTGACGATCACGCCACTGAGGATGAGGATGGCGCCCACGACCACAGCCGGGCTCAGGGTCTCACCGAGGAAGGTCACGGCCAGGGTGACCGCGATCACCGGGACCAGGTATGCGGCAACACCGAGTCGGGCCGCTGGATTGACCTGGGCCGCGATGAGGAAGGCGGTGAAGGGCACTGCGGTGGCGAAGACGCCCAGAGCCAGCATGAGCCCCCACTGCTCTGGCTCCACCGAGGCAAGGGGCGTTGGATTGAGCAAGGGCATGGCGAGGAACCCGAGGGCCGTAGCGGTGGTGAACTGAGGTATCACCAGCCGGTCGCCACCGACCTCGAGGGCGAATCTGCGGGTGAGCGCACCACCGGTCCCGGCGAGGACGACCGCGATGAGGGAGACGCCCACGCCTCGCCACAGGTTGCCGACACCCTCGACGCTCTCTCCGCCCAGGCCGACGAGGACGCCGGTGCCAACCAAGGAGGTGATCAGCCCCGGGATCGAGCGCGGGTTGAAACGCTCACCTTCGACCAGGAAATGAGCGGCGGCGACTGTGGCGATCGGGATGAGGGCGATGAGAAGCCCTCCAATGTTCACCGGGAGGTCTTCGAGGCCCAGGGTGAACAGAGTGTTGGGCATGACGAGAGCGATGGCGCCGAGGATCGCGCCTCGAGCCCAATGCCTGCGGTCAGAGCCGCGGAATCGAGCCCAGAACAACGAGACCAGCAGGAGGACGACCAGGGCGATGCCGAACCGCATCGGCACAACAACGAACGCAGAGACCCCTGCTGTCAGGACCGCCCGGGTGAGTACCGCCGCCGTCCCCCACCCGAGGATCGCTGCCACGAGTGGGGTCCAGGGATTCATCGAGCCGGGACGGTACAACCCGGATTCCCGCTCAAAGTTAAGGCCCGGGTCACCGATAACGTGTCCCTATGAAGCGTCTTCTTTCACTGGCCGCGGTGCTCGCAATCGCGCTCGCCGCATGTGGCGAGCCAACTCCCGAGGCAATGCTCCTCTCTTACTCCCTGACTTCCGGGGACGAATTTCAGTACGAAGTCGGTCTCGAGCAGCACATCGAGATGACCGCCTCGGGTGACGCGGCCATGCTGGCCGGCGAGGACGTCCCGGGTGAGGCCTCGGTCGACATCGCCGGGACAGCCACTTTCACCCACGCCATCTCCGACGGGCCCGAGCCAGGCACCCACGAAGTCCATATCACCGGTGAGTTCGCCGACGTCAGCGTCACCGGGACGATGGACGGAGAGCCGGTCGACTCCAGCGACATTCCCGATTTTGCGGCGATGGAGCCGATCGATGTGACTGTCGTCGTGGACGAGCAGGGCAACATCATCCACGAGGGCGGCGACGGCGAGGACCCCTTGGGTGGGATGCTCGGTGGCCTCGGGGCACTGGGTGGCGGCGCCAACCCGGCTCCTGGGCTGGATCCCGGTCAGTTCGTTGGGCCCCCGCTGCCCGATGAAGCGGTGACGGTGGGCGACACCTGGAGCGACGAGATCGAGACTCCCGGTCTCAGTGAGGACCCGATCACGACCAGCATCACGAGCACCGTGACCGCTGTCGAAGAATTGGACGGGGCCGAAGTCCTCGTCATCGACAGCAACGCCACCACCTCATTGATCGAGTTCGATCTCGCCGAGTTCTTCGCCGGCATGTTCGGCGCAATGGCTCAGGAGGGGGCCTCGACTGAGGAGACCGCCGAATTCGAGGCGATGATGGATCAGCTCCAGTTCCTGATCAGCGTTGACGACAGCACCGCCGACAGCACGACCTGGTTCGACGCCGAGGCCGGGCTGGCGAGACAGTCGGAGACCGCAGCGGCAAGCAAGATCTCGATGGACATGAACATCCCCGACGAAGAGACCGGCGAGATGTCCGGTTTCGTCATGGACATGACCCTCGATCAGGACGTCACATACCGTCTGATCAGCGGTCCCGAGGCCTGATATCACCCTGAGCAGCGCGGTGTCTAGCGACGGGCGCTGTCGGTCGGCTGGCGCCTGACCTCGCTTGAATCGACGGTGCTCGCGCCAAACCAGAGCGTGCAGTCCTCGATCACCGCGTAGAGGAGATCGTGAAGCATGCTGTCGGGGTCGGGGATGCATGCCTCGCTGATCCCGGTTACGGCGACATGGACCATGCTCCGGGCCGAATGACGCCCGAAAGTCTTCGGGTCGATTTGCACGCGGCTGATGAAGTCCTCCGCCCAACGCATCGCGTGGGGAGCATCCGACAGGGCCTCGTCGACGTCATCGAAAAGGATCCTGGCGTCGAAAATCGACGAGGACTGCTCGTCGAGGGAGATGAGAATCCGGCGCGTACTGAGGAGCCCTGCCGCCAACGCCCGCTGTCGTGCCTCAGCAACCACGGGAAGGGCGACCGCTGCACATCTTGCAGCGATCCCGACGTCGACACGAGGGTCGTCCCCGTTGAGCCCAATCACGGTCGGGATCAGCGGGACTAGCCGGGATCGACCAGCATCGGAGGTGTGGTCGTTGATGTCCCTGGCGACACCGGCGAGGAGGGAATGGGTACACCTGGGGTGATCGCTCCATCGCTCGCCAGCGAGGAAAGAGGCGTACTCCATGAAGCAAGCCCCCTTGCGCGGGCTCCGGTGTTTCCCTTTCGAGAGCACCGGAACCATGTCGGGCGTCTCCTGCCGGATCACGGATCCGAGACTACCGAACTCTCGGACGCCAGGTAAGGGCGTGCCTATCGTGGCGTGCCGTCGGCGTCCCGAGCGAGGCTCAGTCCGGCGGAAGGAGGGTCCATGCCCCCAAGAGAACCACGGCGCGGGAATTCCACGACACCGGCGCAATCCTCATCTTTGGTTCCAGGTGCTGCAGCCATATCGCGGCATGGCCCGATTTGGGGAACGACGACCATTGACCTCGAGAAGTGCTATTTCCGGTCGCGGCCGGAGACCGCCATTCGCCACAGGTAGGCGCTGAACCGCGGCATCTTGACGGGCTGGGGCGGCTCGGCCGGCTCGGGCTCCGCATCAACCGGGATCTCATCGAGGACCGGAGGGGTCGTGGCCGGCTCCTGGGACGGAGCGGCTCTCATCTCGGCGAGACGTTCGCGTAGGAAGGTTGCTTCGGTCTCGGCGCGTGCAGCGCGCTCTCTGGCCTCCGCCAGCTGCTGGCCGGCTTCGTGCAGGTTCCCCAACTGGTGCAGCATCTTGTCCCAGGCCTCGATCGGGACCAGCATCGTGCCCGGGGGCGGAGAGGCCTGTTCCTCCTCGACGATCGGCGGCGACGCCGGGGTAAGCGAAGAAGTTGGCTTCGGCCGGGACTCGATTATCGGGTGGCCTAGTTGTCGGGCGCGTGCCCGAATTCCCTCCAACGAGACCATTCGGTGCGTCCCATCGGCCGACTCTTCGAGGGCGGTCGGCACCCGGCCCTTTCTGGCCCAGTTGCGGACTGTGGAAAGTTGGACACCGGTGGCATCGCTCGCTTCTCGAAGGGTCATCCAGTCTCCCGCTGCCGGCCTGACCGCGGCAGGAGCCTGGTTCGACGAGGTGCGGAGCGCCTCGGTCTCCCAGAGGAACGCGGGGTCCCGATTGGCCATCGTCGCATCATAAGAACATCAGGCGGCCGGGGTCTTGGCGTCGGGGCATCTTCCTAGAGTGGGTCTGGTGAGGAGGCCGAACCCAACCCGATGACTGCACCCGCCGGGCGCCAATCTCCCTCTCACAGGTCTCCCTCCGAACAGGAGGTTCGCTCACTCGTCGAACGTGTCCTCGATGGGGTCATAGCCGCTGACCCATCGCCGGCTCCTGAGATCACGACGGCCCCGCCCTCCGAACCGGTCACGGAGGTCGGGGACAAGATCGCCATCGGTGCCGACCATGGCGGCTTCCCGCTCAAGGAGAAGATCGGGTTCAAACTCAAGGAGGCCGGCTACGAGGTGCTGGACTGCGGCACAGACAGCCACGAGGCTGTCGATTACCCGGACTTCGCCCACGCCGTCGCCCGAGAGGTCGCCTCGGGCGAATGCCGCTACGGGATCGTCGTCGACGGGGCGGGGATCGGCTCGGCGATGGTCGCCAACAAGGTGCCCGGGGTCCGTGCCGCGCTCTGTTACGACTTGTCCACAGCTCGCAACAGCCGGGAGCACAATCATGCCAACGTGCTCACGCTCGGGGCCGGATTGATCGGCGAGGCACTGGCATGGCAGATCGTCGAGGAATGGCTCTCGGTGGAATGGGGTGGCGACCGGCACGCCCGACGGGTTGCCAAGATCGACGACATCGAACGGCAATACTCCAAAGCCGAGATGAGCCAGAGCCACCGATGAACCGCGACGCTCTCGTCGAGGCGGTCACTCGTGAGGTGCTGGCCGCCCTCGCCAGCGGCAATGACGTATGCGACACCGGCGAGAAGGTTCGTGAGGTCGTCGCCAATGGAGCCGATCGGGTCGCCTTCCATGGAGAGGCAGCCGAAGTACCCCTGGATATGGCCCGCTTCATCGACCACACGCTGCTCAAACCGGAGGCAACCGCAGCAGAGATAGATCAACTCTGCCGTGAGGCCGAGCAATACCACTTCGCATCGGTTTGCATCAATCCGACCTGGGTGAAACGGGCAGCCGAGAACCTGAGGGGCACGTCAGTCCCCGTCTGCACCGTCATTGGATTCCCGTTGGGAGCCACCACGCCCGAGATCAAGGCGATGGAGGCGCGCCGAGCGTTGCGTGACGGAGCCCGCGAGGTCGACATGGTGCTCAACATCGGCGCTCTCAAGTCCGGCGACTATGGCCTGGTCGGGACCGATATCGAAAAGGTCGTCGACGCCGCTCATGACGGGGGCGCGCTATGCAAGGTCATACTGGAGACGGCCTTGCTGACAGATGAGGAGAAGGTAATTGCCTCCTCGCTGGCAAAGAAGGCCAGGGCCGACTTCGTCAAGACGTCGACGGGCTTCGGTCCGGGAGGGGCCACGGTGTACGACGTGGCCCTGATGCGGGAGACCGTGGGCCCCGAAATGGGGGTCAAGGCCTCGGGAGGGGTGCGAACGACCGGGGATGCTGAGGACATGATCGCTGCCGGGGCGACCAGAATCGGGGCCTCGGCCGGGATCGAGATCGTCGGAGGGAAGGACGGAGGCAGTGGCGAAAGGTATTGAGCTCAGGTCGTTTGCGTTCCTGGACAGCCTCCAGCCGCAGTACGCCGCCTTCCTGGGGACCGTGGCCCAAGGATTCCTCCCCCTTGCCGGGGACGCCTCCCTCTGGATCGAGGTTGCTCCGGGGATCGAGATCAACCGGCTCACCGACGTCGCCCTCAAGGCGACCTCGGTCAAGCCAGGCCTTCAGATCATCGAGCGCTATTACGGGGTGCTCGAGGTGCATTCGCCGGACCAGTCGGATACGCGGGCGGCGGGAGAGGCCATCCTCGAGGGGATGGAGGCCAGCGAGGACGATCGGATCAAACCCCGGATCCTCTCGTCGCAAATCATTCGCCGGCTCGACGACCATCACGCCCAGCTCATCAACCGGACCAGGCATGGCCAAATGATCATCCCGGGCCAGACTCTCTATGTCCTCGAATGTGAGCCGGCCGCATACGCCTCTCTGGCGGCCAACGAGGCAGAGAAGGCGGCGGAGATCAACGTCCTCGAGGTGCGCAGCTTCGGCTCGATGGGGCGGGTCTACCTGGGTGGCGAGGAGCAGGACATCGATGTCGGATGGCAGGCGGCGGTAGCGGCCCTGGAAGGCCTCACCGGGCGGGACGCCGGCCAAGTGTGATACGACAGGATGAGCCCATTGAGTCGAACACAAGGAAAGGAGGAGCTTCATGGCTGAAGCTCTGGGAATGATCGAGGCACGCAGCTTCCCGGCGATGGTGGAGGCGGCAGACGCCATGGTCAAGGCGGCCAAGGTCGAATTGGTGAGCATGGAGAAAACGGGTGGCGGGTACGTCACGGCTGTTGTGCGCGGTGATGTCGCCGCGGTCAAGGCGGCCGTCGACGCCGGGGTTCGCGGAGCGGAGAAGGTGGGCGAGGTCATCGCCACCCATGTCATCGCCCGGCCTCACGTCAATCTCGACCTGGTGCTGCCTTTGGGCCGCCAGGATGAGGCGGAAGACGACCTCGGCTAGCCGAATCCACCCCCGAACCGGGCAGGAGATCACACAGTGCATCTAGGCCGAGTCGCCGGGACCCTGGTCGCCAGCAGGAAAGAGCCCCTCATGGAGGGGATGAAGCTGCTGGTCGTCCGTCAGCTCGA
>JALDXP010000162.1:0-6270 GCA_032154885.1 Actinomycetota bacterium | reverse complement strand
GCATCCGCGGCCTCTTGCAACACGTCTTCCCAGCCGTCCTCGACGATCGGTGCGACGACGATGGCGTCCACGCCCTGGTTGATGAAGCCCCGAACCGCGGCGATCTGCGCCGCAGGGTCGTTGTCGGCCGCGTTGAAGATCAACTCGAAGCCGTTGTCCTCCGAAAAGGCCGTCTTCATCGACTCGGTGTTCGCGGAGCGCCAGCCCGACTCGGACCCGGTTTGGGCGAAGCCAACCGTGACCAGCTCTCCGGACGATTCTCCTGCTGTGGTGGCGGCTCCTTCGCCGCCCGCCGTGGTGTCGCTCGAACCGCCGCCTCCGCAAGCGGCAAGTGCCACTGCGAGCACCGTGATCAGACCCAGAAACTGCCGTTTCCGGACTCCCTTTGATCTCATTTCTTCCTCCTCAATGATCGGGGTTCCCATCTCTGCTCAGGGGTTGAGCACTCTGTCTGTGTCGTGGTAGATGATCTCCTCCTGTACTGGCCTCACTCGGCGGGTGTCTTTGGCGGGTTAGATCCGGTGTGTTATCGTTAACGGGAACGCTAACATACCGTAGGAACCCTGTCTACTCAACCAGTTTTTCCTATTGTTTGCGGTCCCGTTATCGATAACAATCGGGAAGAGCGAGTCGGAAAACCAATCTCGCCAAGACGTCACGATCTGGGAGGAGCTAGGAATGCTGGGGTCGCGTCACAGAGTGACGATCAAGGACGTGGCGGCGATCTCCGGCGTGTCGACACAGACCGTGTCCCGCGTCATCAACAACCGGCCAGACGTGGCCCCCGACACACGAGAGCGAGTCGAGGATGCAATTGCCACATTGGGCTACAGGCCGAGTGCCGTGGCTCGAACCCTCGTTGCCAGACGAAGCAACGCGATTGGTGTTCTCCTCGCCGGCATGGGGTACACCGGCACCACCCTGACGTTGGCGGGCATCGTCGACGAGGCAGCCAACCTCGGGCTGACAGTGCTGATCGCCGAACTCCCGGAAGGGGACAGCCTCGATGATCCGCGTCCTGCCATCTCAGCCCTGACTGAACGACACGTCGACGGCATCATCATGTCCGTCCCCGATGTCGGGCATTCGGTCGACCGCATCAGAGCGGTGCTTCCCGAGCAACGTGAGCCAGTGGTATTCGTCAAGGCAGGGGTATCGGACACCTACTCGAGTGTGCTGGTCGACAACGCCGCTGCGATCGAGGAGGTCGTCGATCATCTGGTGTCGATCGGCCGCAAGAGGATCGGTCATATCTCGGGTCCTGCCAACTGGCATGAGGCGCACGACCGACGAGAGGGATGGCAGCGCGGATTGCGCAAGCACGATCTCGCAGCCGAGCCCGAGCTCAGCGAAGAGGGCGATTGGTCCCCCGCTAGTGGCGCGGTAGCCATGAGCGCGCTGCTCGATCGCCGGCCAGATCTCGACGCGGTAGTGGCCGCCAACGACGGGATGGCTCTCGGCGCCATGCACACGCTGCGAGGCCGTGGACGGCACATTCCCGAGGACGTGGCGGTCACCGGCTTCGACGACATCGACGAGGCCGCGTGGTTTGCACCAACGCTCACCTCGGTGGGCCAGCCACTCGAGGAGATGGGAAGACAGGCGGTGAGGAGGCTGTGGTCTGAGTTCAACGGTGACGCCACCCCCGCCGTCGTGATTCCGCTCCGGGCCGAGCTGATGATTCGCGAGAGCACGGTCGGTGCGGCAGATCTGGGCCCCGAATAGATCGACGGTGGCTGCTGGTCCGGCTGTGTGACAATGGCCGTCGTGGGCTTCTCGTTCCATCTCTTCTGGGATCTCGCCCCACCAGCCCGTGAGGTGCTGGTGACAGTCGAAATCCTGGAACCTCCGGCTGTCGATCGTCTCTATTTCTGGGCCATGCAGGCCTCCTTCCTCGACGGCGCCGGCTCGCACGGGGCAGGGCATCTCGGTCTGCAGTGGAATCCCCGCTATCCCGACCACAAGGCGGTCAACTGGGGAGGCTATGCCACCGAAGGGGCCATCCTCCCCGGTTCCGGCTCCCCCCTCCCCAGCACCCCAGGGGATCCGAATACCCGGGACCTCCCCTGGCTTCCCCGGCGGCAATACCGCCTGCGGATCTACCAGTCTCCCGAGATCGGTTGGAGGGGTGAGGTCACCGATGTCGAAACCGGTGTGGCAACCGTCGTGCGCGATCTGCACGCCGGTGGTGCCTATCTCGGCCGGGTGATGGTGTGGACCGAGCTGTTTTGTCAGTGCTCCGATCCACGAAGCGTCGTCGCCTGGTCCGCCCCTGTTGCCATCGGGCTCGGTGGGGAGCAGCTGATCCCCAAAGCCTTCCGGGTCAACTACCAACCCAACGGTTGCCCCAACACCAACGTCTACTCCGATGAGGGTGGGGTGTACCAGGCTACGGCTAGCGAGCGGACGACGCCCCAAGGCTCCCTCGTCGCGACCTGATTCCGCATCGGCCGGCAGAGAGGTTTCGGGTCAGGACTCAGCCCGGTTAGGCGAAGCGCCGGATTCGATGGGTCTTGCCGTTGCCGGGACGCCGACGGTCGACGATCGCTTCGGGCATCATGATCGCTTGAAGGAGCGCCCGTGATTGAGCGACAGCCTCCGCTTTCCTGATGAGCTGTAACACATCTACGAGGAATTCGGGCGAGTCCTCGAATTGGCTCAGGTCGAGACCGAATTTCTTCCAGACTTGGCCGAGGACCCTGAAATCTTCGGCACGCCGAGTCTGATCGGTTTCGTCGAGCGCTCGTCGAAGGTGCCTGGAGAACAGATAGGCGGCTTTCGCCTTCTTCGACAGCGAGTCGAAATCGATCTTCTGCTCCAAGTACAACTGGACTTCCTGCCCGAGGAGAGGTGTGCGCTCAAAGGCCCCTGCCACGCAACCTTCGCCGCCGATATCCGAGCTCATCGTCTCTGTTTGTCCTGTTCCTGTAGGGGTGTGTGACTTCATGCCATGCACTCCCTACGGTTCGAGAACGCGCGCGCGATTGCAGCAAGGAGGGCGTGTTTCGAGCGGGCTCGCTCGACACGACCCTTATAGGCAGACCGACCTCAACCGAACGTAAAGACAGGTGTGACTCGACTAGGGCGTGGTCACCTCCAGCCGACCGGGATCACCAAACGCGAGGAATCCCCCGGTGGTGGACCAGGGGATTCGCCGCGGGCGGGAAGGGAGTCGCCAGACCGGGAGGAGAGGTGACTCCCACCCCTGACGAGCACCTTCCCCGATTCGTGAGTGGATCAAACCACCTACTTTCCCCGTACTGGATCGGACCTCACGAGGGTCTGGACTCATGTCGGAGTAGTGGTTTGACAGACCGTTGATACAACCGTATGGTTGTATCAATGCAGATCGCCCCACCCGATTTCGACCGCATGTTCGGCGCGCTGGCGGACCACACCCGCCGCGACATCGTGCGCCGCGCGATCGACTCCAAGGAGGGCGTCGCTGAGCTGGCAAGCCACTACCCGATGAGTTTCGCGGCGGTGCAAAAGCACGTCGCAATCCTCGAGCGGGCCGGCCTTGTCACCAAGCACCGCATCGGGCGACGCAAGGTCGTCCGCACCAACGTCGAGGGGCTGCGCGTCGCGCGTCGGTTGCTCGATCAGTACGAAGAGATGTGGCGGGGCAGGATCGACCGCATGACCCAGCTCGTCAACCAGCCCGACAAGGAGGAAACAGACCAATGACCGTCACCGAAGTCCGCAATGACCCGCATGCCCTCAGCCTCAGTCTCGATGCCGAGTTCGACACGTCGCCCGAGCGGGTGTGGCAGCTGTGGTCGGACCCGCGCCAGCTCGAGCGCTGGTGGGGCCCGCCGACCTACCCCGCCACCTTCACCAAGCACGACTTGAAGCCCGGCGCCCGCGTCGAATACCACATGACCGGCCCAGAAGGCGACCAGCCCCGGGCCTACTGGGATGTTCAGGAGGTGGATCCCCCGCACTCGCTCGTCGTCCGCGACGGCTTCGCCAACGACGACGGCTCGCCGAACACTGAGATGCCGACCAACGAGCTCCGTGTCTCGATCGAAGAGATCGGAGCGGGCCGGACCCGGATGTCGATAGTGACCACGTTCCCGAGCACCGAGGCCATGGAGCAGGTCCTCGCCATGGGCATGGAGGAAGGCCTGACCCAAGCCGTCGGCCAGATCGACGCGATCCTCGTCGAGGAAGGAGTAGCACGATGAACCTGACCGAGGAAACGACCCGCACCTTGGAGGTGCCGGGCGCGACCCTGAGGTACGACCTCCGCCCCGGCGGCTCGCCGGACGCCACTCCCTTGTTCCTGATCGGCTCGCCGATGGCGGCACCCGGTTTTGGCACGTTGGCGGGCCATTTCAGCGATCGCGCCGTCATCACCTACGACCCGCGCGGAAGCGAGCGCAGCGAGCTGAACGAGCCGGAGGTCGCGCCGACCCCGGAGGAGCACGGCGACGACCTGCACCAGATCATCGAGGAGCTTGGCGGCGGACCGGTCGACCTCTTCGCAAGCAGTGGCGGCGCGGTGAACGCCCTGGCACTGGTCGCCCGACACCCTGAGGATGTGAGCACGCTGGTGGCGCACGAGCCTCCACTCCCGGCGGTGCTACCCGACCGCGATGTCGCCATCGCGGCCGCCCGCGCGGTCCACGAGACCTACATGCGTAGCGGATGGGGAGCCGGGATGGCCCATTTCATCGCCGTCGTCAGCCACCAGGGCGAGTTCCCCGACGACTTCGCCCAGCGGCCCGCACCCGACCCGCAGATGTTTGGCATGCCGGCTGACGACGACGGCTCGCGGACCGATCCATTGCTCGGGCTGGCCCTGGTCGGATCTATGGGATTCGAGCCCGACTTCGAGGCCCTGCGCGGGGCCCCCACCCGGATCGTCATGGCTGCAGGCAATGAGGAGGGCACGATGGCCAACCGTGGGGCTTACGGCGTGGCCGATCGGCTAGGCGCCACGGTCGTCGTCTTTCCGAGCGGCCACAGCGGCTTCCTCGGCGGCGAGTACGGCCAGATGGGCGAGCCGGATGCATTCGCGGCCAAGCTCCGGGAGGTCCTGGCGGAGGGCTGACCCGAGAAGACATCCGCCGATGAGATTCGGGTTCACCGACCGTCGGTCCTGGTATGTGGGGTGCCGAAGCCCCATCCGAAGGAGCTCGTGGAACGATGACCACGCAAGGTGGAGCCCAATCGCCCGAGGTGGGCGCCGACGGCCGTGACATCCGGACATTCCATCTCCTGGTGGCCAACACGCTGATCGCGGTCACGGCCAACAACTTCCTCTGGTTCGCCCTCGTTTTCTGGGTGTACCTCGAGACGCGTTCCGTGGTCGCCACGTCGGTGATCGGCGGTGTCTACATGCTCCTGTTTGCCGCCTCCGGGATCTTCTTTGGCACCTTCGTCGACGCGCACAACCGGAAGACATCGATGATGCTCTCCAGCGTGGGGTCACTGGCGCTTTTCCTGCTGGCGACGCTCGTCTACTTCGTGGCGCCCGAAGGATCCATTCCCTCGTTGTCTCAGTCTTGGACCTGGATATTCGTCGTGCTCGTCCTCGCCGGGGCAATCGCCGGAAATCTGCGGTCGATTGCGCTGTCGACAACGGTCACCCTGCTCATGCCGGCCGAACGGCACGACCGGGCCAATGGTCTGGTTGGTACGGCCAATGGCGTCGCCTTCGCACTCACCTCAGTGTTCAGTGGCCTGGCGATCGGTCTCCTCGGAATGGGCACGAGCCTGGTCATCACGGTGGTGGTGGCCGGCCTGGTCACCGCCCATCTGTTCACCATCCGAATCGAACACGACAAAGCGGGCCAAGAGGGTTCGGACGTCGATGGCTCTACGACTGTGGACTTCAAGGGGGCCATGCGGGCGGTGCGGTTCGTACCCGGGCTCCTCGCTCTCCTTCTCTTCAGCACGTTCAACAACTTCCTCGCCGGAGTGTTCATGGCTCTGATGGACCCGTACGGGCTCGAGCTGGTGTCAGTGGAGATGTGGGGAATCGTCCTCAGCATCACGAGCTTCGGCTTCATCGTCGGCGGGGTGCTGGTTGCGTCGAGGGGTCTCGGCTCGAACCCGGTGAGAAGCCTTCTGTTGGTGAACGTGGCGCTGTGGACCATCACCATCCTGTTCCCGATCCGCTCTTCGATAATCCCGCTGGCGATCGGGTTCTTCATCTTCATGACCCTGATGCCCGTGGCCGAAGCCTCAGAGCAGACGATCATCCAAAAGGTGGTCCCATTTCAGGAGCAGGGCCGGGTCTTCGGTCTTGCCCAGACCCTCGAA
>JALDXP010000161.1:0-6321 GCA_032154885.1 Actinomycetota bacterium | reverse complement strand
CCAGATCACCTCGAACTGGCCAGGCGTCTCGCCGAAAGGTCGATCACCCTGGTCCGCAACAACGACACCCTCATCCCGCTGCAACCTGTGCCCGGCCTGCGGATCCTCGCCCTGGAACCGGAGCCGGTCAATGTCACCCCGGCAGACACCAGCGCGATCTATCCCCCGCAATTGGCAACGGCTCTCCGCTCTAGACACCCCGAGGTGACTGACGTGGTCTACCCCCATCGCCCGGAGCGAAGCGATATCTCGGCGGTAGTCGCGAAGGCGGAGGGCCATGACTTGATCATCCTCGGGACCGTCACCGCGACGCCGGGACAGGTCGATCTAGCCCATGCCCTCCTCGAATTGGGGAAGCCGCTGATCACCGTCGCCCTGCGAACACCGTTCGATCTCGCCGCCTACCCGGGCTCTGGAACCCATATCTGCACGTACAGCTCACACCGGCCATCGCTCGACGCCCTGACGTCCGCCCTGTTCGGCGACATCTCCTTCGAGGGCCATCTGCCCGCAGCCATCCCCGGGCTCTATCCGCGTGGGCACGGGATCGAGACATGACCGAGACTGGTGGCGCCACCGGGTTGATCGACATACAGATCAACGGTGGCTGGGGTCACGACTTCACCGCCGACCCGTCCAGTATCTGGGACGTCGGACGGCATCTCCCCGAGACGGGCGTCAGGGCATTCCTCCCCACCATTGTCTCCGCGCCGTACGAATTCGTCGATGCCGCCATCGAAGTCATCCGGGCCGGCCCTCCTCAGGGCTATGACGGCGCGGAAGCAGTGGGACTTCACATCGAGGGACCGTGGATCTCCCAGGAGTGGAAGGGTGCACACAACCCCGATCACCTCAGACTGCCCGACCCGGGTGTGGCACGGCGATGGGCTGAGTCGGGTGCGGTGCGGATGGTGACCCTCGCCCCGGAGTTGGAGCTTGCTTTCGAAACGGCCGGGATCCTCTCCGAGTCAGGTGTGGTGGTGTCGGCGGGACACAGCGGCGCCGACTTCGAAACCGCAACGGCGGCTCTCGAGGGACCCTGGTCGAGCGTGACCCATCTCTTCAACCAAATGAGCCCGTTTCACCACCGCTCCCCCGGTCTGGTCGGCGCTGCGATCCTCTCCGACCGACCTTGCGGGGTGATCGTCGATGGGATCCACGCCGATCCGGCTTCCGTCCGGCTTGCCTGGGAACTCCTCGGTCCGGACCGGTTCATCCTCGTTACCGACGCGATGCAAGCGACCGGGCTTGGTGAGGGGATCTACATCCTCGGCGACCGCGAGGTGTTCGTGGGTCCTGAGGGCCCTCGGATCGGCCGCGCCATTCTCGCCGGCAGCACCCTCACCATGGGCCAGGCGGTGGCCAATCTCCACGAATGGACCAACGCCACCGAGGATCAGGCCCGTGCCTGCGCCTCGACGAACCCGGCCCTTCTTCTCGGATTGGAGGCCTTCCGCTGATGGGACTTCTCGAGGAGATCCGGGAACAGCCGGGCGTCATCGCCCGCACCACCACGGTCAACGCCGAGCCGGCCCAGCGGGTGGCCGAACTCGCCGCGGGCTGCACCCACGCCGTGATCGCAGCACGTGGGACTTCCGACAACGCCGGCCGCTATGCCCAATACGTCTGGGGCACCCGAAACGGGCTCTCGGTAGGCCTCACCACACCATCGCTCTTCTCGGTCTACGATCGCCCTCCCCGCCTCAAAGGCGCATTGGTGGTCGGGATCTCTCAGAGCGGTGAGTCACCTGACATCGTCTCGGTCCTCGAGGAAGGCCGCGAGCAGGGTCGGCCCACTGTCGCCTTGACCAACGAGCCCGACTCCCCCCTCGCCGACGTGGCCGATGTCGTCATCGACCTCGATGCCGGGGAGGAGCGGGCGGTGGCCGCCACGAAGACCTACACCGCCCAGCTGACGGTGGTGGCGTTGATATCGGAAGCCATGTCCGGGGCGACCGGGACCCTCGACCTTCTTCCCTCCCTGGTCGAGCACGCTCTGCACCAGGAGAGCAGGGCGGCGGATGTGGCGACGAGGCATGCCGGAATGGAGTTTTGCGCCGTGCTGGGCCGCGGCTTCAACCAGGCCACCGCGTTCGAGTGGGCGCTAAAACTCCAGGAGCTCACCCAGGTCGTGGCCCAGCCCTTCTCGACGGCCGATTTCCTCCACGGTCCAATCGCGGTGCTCGAGCCCGGCTATCCGGTGCTCGCCGTCGCGGCTCGTGGCCCGGCAATCGACGATGTGATCGACGTCCTGCGGCGATGCAAGGAAGCCGGGGCATCGTTGGTCGCGATCGGGAACGACACCAGATTGGCTGAGATTGCTCCTCATCCCCTCGAATTCGAGACCGAGATCGACGAATGGCTGTCCCCGATCCCTGCCGTCGTTCTCGGTCAGCTCTTCGCTTACCACCTCACCCTGGCCAAGGGTCTCGACCCCGAGCAGCCTCGGGGCCTGCACAAAGTCACTCGGACGACATAGCCCGATCAAAAGCACGCGCGGCGAGGACCAGTGCTCCGGCCAAGCCGGACATGTCACCCAGCCCGGGCGGTACCACGAATCCTGATTCGTGCTCGGCGAGCCCCGGGTAGCCGGACAACTCGTCGATCAATCTCCCGCTGATCCGATCGAGCAGCGCCGGTAGATGTGATACACCCCCGCCCACGATCACCCGCTCCGGAGCCATGACGTAGACCAGGTTCCGGATCATCTGGGCGAGATAGAAGGCCTCGATCTCGACGGCCGTCGCCAGGTTTGGCCCCGATAGAGATTCGCCCCTGGACCCCCACCGCCCCTCGATCGCCGGGCCGCTGGCCAGTCCTTCGAGGCAATCCCCATGAAGGCGGCAGACGCCGGCATAGTCATCGTCTGGGTGACGTCGCACCGAGATGTGGCCCATCTCGGGATGCCCCAGCCCGTGGATCGGCTCACCGTCGACCAAGGCACCACCGCCGATCCCGGTGCCGACGGTGATGTAGACGAAGGTGCCCAATCCCCGGGCGGCCCCCCAGCGGCGTTCGCCGAGCGCTGCGCCATTGACATCGGTGTCCAAGCCGATCGGGACATCGATCGCAGACCTCACCGGACCGACCAGGTCGGTTCCCGACCAGCCCTCCTTGGGTGTGACTCCGATACGACCCCCAACAAGGCCCAGTGGACCGAAGGCGGCGATCCCGATCGCTTCGGGCTCCTGCTCCCTCAGGAACTCGACCACCCGCCCCAGGGTCTCCGCCGGCCCTGTCGTGGCAAAGGTGACACTCCTCGACAAGTCATCCGGTGACGAGCCGATCGCGCACAGGGTCTTGGTCCCCCCCATCTCGACTGCTCCGTACACACGCATGCCCTCATTTTGCCTCCAGAAGGGTTCAGGGAGCGCGGGGATCGCCCGATGTTCTTGACATGAGTACGGGCAAGTTGTTTACTTGGAATCCACACGTGAGACAGTTGTTCGCCGCCGCCGACGTACTCCTTCTTATCGTGTAGCGCGCGCAAACAGACCTGCGTGCGCTCAACCCTCCACCCCGGAGGGTTTTTTGTTACCCGACACCATGACAGAACCAACCAACTTCACCGGATCACACTCACTCCTTCGTAGCCTGGAGTACGAAGGAGTCGAGATCATTTTCGGCGTGCCCGGAGGTGCCATTCTCCCCGCCTACGACCCCCTCCTTGACAGTCCAATAAGGCATGTGCTGGCCCGGCACGAGCAGGGCGCCGGGCACATGGCCGAGGGCTTTGCCCAGGCCACTGGACTGGTGGGCGTGGTAATGGCTACCTCCGGGCCCGGAGCGACCAATCTGATCACTCCGTTGCAGAACGCCCTGATGGACTCGACGCCGATCGTCGCCATCACCGGGCAGGTAGCAACATCGGCGATAGGGAGTGACGCCTTCCAGGAGGCGTACACGACCGGTCTCGCCATGCACTGCACCAAGCACTCGTACATGGCGACGGATGCGGACGACATCCCGAACCTGATCCACGAGGCATTCCACCTCGCCTCCACCGGGAGGCCGGGGCCCGTGCTTGTCGACATACCCAAGGACGTCCTCAACCAGATCACGACATGGCAGGAGCCACACCTCAACAATCTGCCCGGGTACAAGCCGACCGTCTCGGGGCACCCGATGCAGATCCGGGCCGCGCTCGACATGATCGAGAAAGCCGAGCGACCGGTGCTCTATGTCGGCGGTGGGGTGATCAAGGCCGGGGCCGCCCCGGAGCTTCTCGCCTTCGCCGAGGCTGTCAACGCTCCCGTCGTCACGACTCTGATGGCCCGCGGCGCCTTCCCGGACGACCATCCACTCGCCCTGGGCATGCCGGGCATGCACGGGCTGTACACCGCCACCACGGCTATCCAGAAATCCGACGTCCTGGTGAGCCTCGGTGCGAGATTCGACGACCGGGTCACCGGGGACCCGAGCGCCTTTGCCCCTGATGCCAAGATCATTCATGTCGACGTGGATCCCGCCGAGATCGGCAAGGTGCGGGCAGCCGACGTCCCCATCGTCGGCGACGCCCGTTCGGTCCTGAACGATCTGCTGAGCGGTCTTCGCGCCCGCCGCGAGGTGGCCGATTCCCCGGCCCGGGAAGATTGGTTCGCCCAGCTCGGCCGATGGAAGGACCAGTACCCGCTCGCCTACGAGCAGGACCCGGATGGGCCGATCAAGGTCCAGCATTTCATCGAGAGGCTCTACTCGATCACCGGCGGAGATGCCGTGGTCGCCGCCGGCGTCGGCCAGCACCAGATGTGGGCCTCCCAGTTCTGGGGCTTCCGTGAGCCCAGGTCCTGGATCAACTCAGGCGGTCTGGGGACGATGGGATTCGCCGTTCCGGCTGCTGTTGGTGCCAAGGCGGCCCGACCAGACGACCTGGTCATCGCGCTCGACGGCGACGGCTGTTTCCAGATGACCTGTCAGGAGCTGATCACCGCCACTACCGAGGAGATCCCCGTCAAGATCATCGTTTTCAACAACGGTGGCTATGGGATGGTCAAGCAGTGGCAGAACCTCTTCTATGGCGGCCGCCTCTCCGCCGTCGACCTCGGGTTCATCTATCCCGATTACCCCAAGCTGGCCGAAGCGATGGGTTGCGTGGGCCTCAGGGTCGACCATCCGTCTGAGATCGACAATGCCATCGAGAAGGCTCTATCGGTCAACGACCGCCCGGTGGTCCTCGAAGTCGTGGTGGACGGCGAGGAGATGTGCTTCCCGATGGTCCCCGCCGGTGGCTCGAACGACAATGTCGTGATGCGACGAGACGAGCTCTGATGCAGCACACTCTCACCGTGCTCGTCGAGGACAAGCCCGGGGTCCTCGCCCGGATATCGGCGATGTTCGCAAACCGCGCCTTCAACATCCATTCACTGGCAGTCGGGCCGACCCATCAAGATGGGCGATCCCGGATCACGCTCGTCGTCGATGCACCAGAGCTCGAGCAGCTGAAGAAGCAGCTGAACAAGCTGGTCAACGTGATCAAGGTCCAGGAGATGGAGCCGGCAGAGGCACTGGAACGAGAAGTGATGATCATCCGGATCAGCGCCCAGCCGGCGACGAGGGGCGAAGTCCGCGACACGGCCTCGTTGTTCGACGCCAGAGTCATCGATATCAGCTCTTCGGCGATGACTTTCGAGGTGGCGGGAACGCCGCAACACCTCAGGACCTTCCTCGAGCATCTCGGCCCCTACGGCGTCATCGACCTGGTCAAGTCGGGCCGCATCGCCATGAAACGGGAGTCGGAGCTGAGCCCGGCCCCGGTGACAGCGGGAGTGGGACGATGACCCGCACCGGCCTCTCCCTTCGTCTCCTGACTCTCCTGAGCCTCCTCGGCCTCGCTCTTATCTAGCCGGAACGCCCTACCAGGCAGACCGGCGCCCAGACGAGACCACGAGATTCAGGAGACACAATGGAAGACCGAGTAAGGATTTTCGACAGCACACTCAGAGACGGCGAACAGGCGCCCGGCATCGCCCTCGACCCCGACCAAAAGGTGGCGATCGCCACCCAGCTGGCGCGCTTGGGGGTCGACATCATCGAGGCCGGGTTCCCCATCTCTTCGCCCGGGGACTTTCGGGCGGTGACCCGGATCGCCCAGGAAGTGCAGGGCCCAACCATCGCCGCCCTGGCTCGCGCCCAAGCAGAAGATGTGGACCGTGCCTGGGAGGCGATTCGTGACGCTGCTGACCCCCGGATCCACGTGTTCCTGGCCACCTCACCGATCCACATGCAGCACAAGCTCCGCATGAACGAGGAAGAGGTGCTCGCGACGGTGAAGGCCAATGTGGCACGCGCCCGCGATCACACCGAGAACGTCGAGTATTCGCC
>JALDXP010000160.1:0-6408 GCA_032154885.1 Actinomycetota bacterium | reverse complement strand
CGGATGAAGACGGAAGCGTGGGCTCAGGGAAGCCACCGGCCTCTTCATCCTCCGATAACGGAGGATGTGTCATATGCGAAGGATCACGCTGATCCTCACCCTGCTCGCGGTCGTTGCCTGTGCGGCCGAAGGTGGGAGCACTACCACGACTGGCGAGGTCGTCACCAGCACCACGGCGGTAACCGACCCGACGACCACTGCGGCACCCGAACCCTCGACGACTGTCGCCGATACCGGGTTCCCGGTGGAGGTGACCGATGCCAACGGCGCAGTCACCATAGAAGCGATGCCAGAGAGCATCGTGTCGCTGTCCTCCACAGGCACAGAGATGCTCTTCTCAATTGGTGCCGGCGAGCAAGTGGTCGCCGTGGACGAGTTCTCCACCTATCCCTCTGATGCACCAATCACCGACCTTTCCGGTTTCACCCCGAACATCGAAGCCATAGTCGGCTACGAGCCCGACCTGGTAGTGATCTCGTTCGACCCGGGTGAGCTCGTGTCGGGGCTGGAGGCGGTGGGGGTGCCGACCCTCCTGCTTCCTACGGCCTCGAGCCTCGACGATTCGTATACCCAGCTGGAAGTTCTGGGCGCGGCGACCGGGCATGTCGGAGAGGCGGCCGAGGTAGTTGCACAGATGCAGGCCGACATCGACGAGATCGTGGCCACGACCACGATTCCTGCAGGAGTCACTTTCTATCACGAGGTCGATGCCACCCTCTTCTCGGCATCCTCCAACAGCTTCCTCGGTCAGATCTATGGCCTCCTCGGTCTGACCAACATCGCCGACGAGGCCGACTCGGAGGGCAGTGGCTTCCCGCAGCTCGCCTCCGAGTACATCGTCAGCCAGGACCCGGACATAATCTTTCTGGCCGATGTCGACTTCGGGGTGACACCCGAAAGCCTCAGTGAGCGGCCGGGCTGGGCTGAGATGACCGCGGTTCAGAACGGCGCCATCGTCCCGCTGGAGGCCTACCTGGCCTCGAACTGGGGCCCACGTGTCGTCGAGTTGCTGGAGTTGATCGCCGAATCGGTGACCCTCGTGCCGGCTCCTTGAGCAAGCCGTCCTCGCCGCCTGCCATCGCTCCGGCGCGAATCGGCGCCGGGCGGTGGCTGGTTGCGGCGGCAGTCCTGGCCGTCGTGGCCCTGGCCGGACTGCTCGTCGGCTCGGTGCCCCTGCCACCGTTGGACGTGATCAAGGCACTTGCCGACCGACTCCCGCTCGTGACAGCGGAGCATGGGCTGAGCGAGGTCGAAACCAGGCTCCTCTTCGAGCTGAGGATGCCTCGTGTCGTCATCGGCGGCCTGGTGGGCGCGGTGTTGGCGGTCGCCGGCGCCGGGTATCAGGGCGTCTTCCGGAACCCGCTCGCAGACCCGTACCTACTCGGAGTGGCCGCAGGGGCGGGTCTCGGAGCTACCGCCGTGATCGGTCTGGGTGCCGGCTCAGCTGCAATCCCGCTCGTGGCCTTTGTGGGCGGCATCGCTGCGGTGGGGGCAACCTATGCGCTCAGTCGGACGGTTGGTGGCCGGACCACCACGACGTTGATCCTGGCGGGTGTGGCCGTCGCTGCCTTCGCCACCGCTGTTCAAACATTTCTGCTCCAGCGCAACTACGAGACCCTGCGAGAGGTGTACTCCTGGATTCTCGGGCGGTTGGTGACAGTTGGCTGGAGCGAGGTTTGGACCCTGGTCCCCTACGCGCTAACGGCCGCGACCGTCCTGGTCCTCATGCGTCGCCTGCTCGATGTGCTCGGCCTGGGCGACGAAGAGGCTGCGGGCCTCGGCGTCGACGTGATGAGGGTGCGCCGCCTGGTCGTCCTCGCCGCGACCTTGGCCACGGCTGCCGCCGTGAGCGTCAGCGGACTCATCGCCTTCGTCGGGATCATCGTGCCCCACACGATCCGTCTGCTCACGGGCTGGAGCTACCGGGTGATCATTCCGCTATCACTGGTCTACGGTGCCTCGTTTCTCATCCTGGCTGACCTGGGTGCCCGAACGGTGGTAGCCCCGGGAGAATTACCCATCGGCGTCGTCACGGCTTTCCTGGGAGCCCCGTTCTTTCTGCTCGTCCTGCGGTCGATGCGAGGCTCCTCATGATCTCCTGGCGTGATGTCGTGGTCTCCTTCAGCGGTGTGACGGTGGTGGGGCCAGTCTCTCTCACGGCGGGCGATGGCGAATGGGTGGGCTTGATCGGGCCCAACGGCGCGGGGAAGTCGACACTTCTCAAGGCAGCCGTTGGCATCGTCGCCCACCAAGGGTCTGTCGATTTGGGCGGCCGTGAGCGCCGGGCGGGCGTGGACATCGCCTGGATGCCACAACGACCGTTGCTGCCGGACGAGATGACCGTTGCCAACTATGTCCTCCTCGGCCGAACCCCACACCTCGGCTACCTCGGATCGGAGAGAAGCCACGACCTGGAGTCTGTTGGACGCGCGATCTCGCGCCTCGACTTGATCGACCTGTCCGATCGCCCCTTGTCCACCCTGTCTGGGGGCGAGGCGCAGCGTGCCGTCCTGGCCCGAGCCCTGGCTCAGGAAGCACCCGTTCTCCTGCTGGACGAACCGACATCGAGCCTCGACATCGGTCACGCTCTGGAGGTGCTCGAGATACTCGATGAGCTGCGGCGTCACGAAAGGCTGACGGTGGTCACGGCAATCCACGACCTGACCTTGGCCGGCCGGTTCGCGGATCGCCTCGCCCTCCTCGACAAGGGAGAAGTTGCTGCCGAAGGGAGTGCCTCGGAGGTGCTGACTGAGGCCACACTCATCCCAAGGTACGGTGCCGGGATCCGAGTCGTGACCAATGGCGATGGGCCGACCGTTATCCCAACGCGGAGACAGAGTGACCGATCAACCCACCCCACCGACTGATTCGCCGCCGGCGGCGCACAAGCGATTGCCCTCGCTCGTCCTGGTCAACACCGGCGAAGGCAAAGGGAAGTCGACAGCCGCGTTCGGCACGGCACTGCGGGCAGTGGCCCGCGGCTGGAAGGTTGGCGTCGTCCAGTTCCTCAAGTCGGGGGAGTGGAAGGTCGGCGAGGAGGATGTCGGCCGGAGGCTGGGGATCGACTGGTGGGCCCTGGGCGATGGGTTCACGTGGGACTCCGACGATATCGACGAATCAGAGGCGGTCGCCCGAGAGGCGTGGCTCAGCGCCAAGACGAGGATCGGCTCTGATGAGTACGACCTGTTGATCCTGGATGAGGTCACCTACCCCATCAACTGGGGCTGGATCGAAATGGACGATGTGCTGAGCACCATCGCCAATCGTCCTAGTCGGCTGAATCTCATCCTGACCGGTCGTGACGCTCCCACCGCTCTGATCGACGTGGCCGACACGGTGACCGAGATGAAGAAGGTGAAGCACGCCTTCGACGAGGGAGTCATGGCGAGACGAGGCATCGACTACTGAGCAGATGGCCTGGGATCTGATGTGATGTCAGGGCTCGCCGCGCACCAGGGCGATCGCCTCGTCGACAGTGAGAGATTCACCCGCCACCGTGGCGTGGGCGAACTCCTGGCTACCCAGGCTCTCCTGGGTGGACGCCACTTGGGCGGCGTAGTCGTGCTCCTCCGGTGGCGGCCAGATTGCGACCCGGTGCTTGCTTGCTACCAAGTCGGCGAGCCCGAAGAGACGGGCGGCGACCACGTCGCGGCTCTGGGCGTGAGCCACGACGGCGAGCCCTGCGATGGCTATGGCCACACCTCGCATGTCCTCGGCGGCGTCGCACAACCCGAGACTCTCGACCAGGGCATCCTGGGCCCGTTCGAACTGGGCGTGCCGGTGGGCGGTCTTGCCCATGTGGTACAGATACTCGCCGAGTGCGGCTCTGGCACCGTTTCTGTCATTGACGACGGTGGCCCGGTTCCGGTTCTGCTCCACCACTCTCTGTAGCTCGGCCGTCGTCGGGTTCGATTGGATCATCGTCTTCATCTCGAAGAGGTTGTTGGCTGTCTCCTCATAGAGGCTGAATCCCTCGAGCACGGACCTGAACAGCTCCAACGCGTAGTCATGGTCGCCGGCGAGCCACGCCATCGCCCCCAACCCGGCGTCCGCATGAGCCACACCCAATGAGTCGCCGGCGATGACGAGGAGGTCACGACCCTCGGTGTACCTGTCTGTGGCCTCGTTGTAGTTGCCTTCGTCTCGGGCCACGGCGCCGAGCCTGAGCGCGGACCACCCCACGTCGAGGACTCCGGAATGAGCGAGGAACAGGCCATGGCTCTCGGTCATCTTCTCCCGTGCCTCTTCCAGATCTCCCTGGAGGCGCGCCATCGTTGCCCAAACGGCGAGGGTCCAGGCCAGCATCCAGGTGTCACCGACCTCCCGGTTGATTCGCTCGGCTTCGGGAGCAAGGCGCTTCGCCTCTTCCAGGTCGTCCCGCAACCATGCGGTCGCCATCAGCTGATAGGCCTGCCGCGCCTCGCCACGTCGATCCCCCAGCTGGCGGTAGATCTCCATTGCCTCGGTCAGGGCGGCGTACGACTCGTCGAACGCGAGCCGGCGACTGGCCAGGAGCCCGGCTCCGTTCAGCGCACGGGCGACTATCGACGGATCGACTCCTTCCCGGTGGGCGAGCGTGCGCTCGAGCCACTCCGTGCCGTCGCTGACCTCACGTTTCATGACCCAGAACCAGCGCAGGGCCCCGGCCATCGCCATCGCATCGCGAGCCCGGCCGGATTCGTGCAACCATGAAAGGGCCGCGCGCAGGTTGTAACGGTCGCGCTCGAGACGATCGGCCCACACGTTCTGCTCGTTGTCCAGGATCTTGGTGTCACCTTCTTCCGCCATGGCCAGGAAGAACTCGGCATGACGGTCACGGAGCGTCGAGAGCTCAGCGGCCTCGTCAAGCCTCATCCGGGCGTAGTGGCTGATCGGTTCGAGGAGGCGATAGCGGATCGGATCGCTCTCCGTTGCCATTACGAGAGATGTCTCGACCAATCGCCCGAGCAGGTTCATCACGTGCTCCGGCGCAACGAGGCCTCCGGAGCAGACACTCTCGGCAGCTTCCAGGGTGAAGCCACCGTTGAACACCGAAAGTCTCGTGAACAACGCGCGTTCCGCGCCCCCCAGGAAGTCATAGCTCCAGTCGAGAGTGGTCTCGAGTGTCTGCTGATGAGGTGGCAGGTCTCGAGCCGTCCCGGCAAGGAGGGCGAACTGCTGATCGAGCCGTTCGACGAGCTGTCCCACCGACAACACCTTCAGCCGCGCTGCGGCCAGCTCGATGGCAAGGGGAATACCGTCCAGTCGCCTACAGACCTCCGCGACCTGCTGCGCATTGGCCAGGCTCAGCTCGAAGTTCGGATTCACCAGACGTGCCCGGTTCACGAACAGCTCGACGGAATGGAACGAGGCAATCCCATCCAAGGACCTGATATCGGGGCCGGGGACCGCCAGCGGGGAGATCTGGACGAGGTGCTCCTCCCTGATCGACAGCCACTCCCGCGTGGTGGCCAGGATCTTCAATGTCTCGGTTCCCTGGAGCAGCTGGTCGGTCAGCTTGGCCACTGCGTCGATCAGGTGCTCACACCCGTCGAGGATCAACAAAGAGTGTGCCTTGGCCAGCCGCGAGATCAACGTGTCGGTGATCGACTGGAGAGGGCTCTCTGTGATGTGGAGCTGGCGGGCAACCGCCGCCGCAAGGAGGTTGTCGTCCGCCACCCTCGATACCTCGACGAACCACACGCCGTCCTCGAAGCTGGGGGCGAGCTCTTCGGCCACCTTCAATGCCAGTGTCGTCTTCCCAACACCACCCGGCCCGGTGAGGGTCACCAGCCTCGACTCTGCCAGGGCCACGAGCACAGAGTCCTTCTCGAGTTGACGGCCAACCAGCGTGAGGTCCCTGATGGGGAGATTTCCCTTGGAAGAGGTCAGGGTGCGCAATGGTGGGAACTCGGTCGAGAGCCCCTCCACACTCAATTGGAAGATGTGCTCCTCGTGGGTCAGGTCGCGAAGTCGATGGGTTCCCAGATCCTCCAGGCGCGCGCCTTCGGGAAGGCTGTATTCGACGAGGCGGGCCGTTGCCTCGGAGACGAGGGTCTGGCCGCCGTGCCCGCTGTCTCCGATGCGGGCCGCCCGATGGACGTCGATGCCGACATAGTCGGAGCCACCCAGCCTTCCCTCACCAGTGTGAACTCCGATCCTCACCATCACTTCTTGTGGTGACTCCCAGTCCTCCGCTGCCAGACGGCGCTGGATCTCCACGGCGCTAGAGACCGCGTCGAGTGCGGACTGGAAGGCGACGAAGAAACCATCGCCCTCGTTCTTCACGATGCGGCCGCGATGCTTGGCCGCCGCCTCATGCACGATGGTGTTGTGGCGCTCCAGGACAGGCCGAAAGGCATCGCCGAGCTCTTGGAGCATCCTCGTCGAGCCCTCGATGTCGGAGAAGAGAAAGCTGACCGTCCCGAG
>JALDXP010000159.1:0-6449 GCA_032154885.1 Actinomycetota bacterium | reverse complement strand
TGGTGGTGCAGCCCTTCTTGGCGCAGACGCGGCCTTCGTTGAATCTCTTCGAAGGTCGGGTCATGCCCTTGATGGCGGCCCCTCTAACGATGTCTGTCATTTCAGTGGCCCTCCTTGACCTGGGCCGGTGATTAGTTCAAGTCTCTTGTGATCTCATTGTTTGCCGGTACGAGGACCCCGGAGGATCCTCGTGCGCATCATTACTGTGCGATCCAGCCCTTAAAGCGGCGGTAAACAACCGCTCCTGGGATTGAGACGTCGGGAAGCCCGAATCGGTTCCCTGGATAGCCCAGTCTATCTCCGGGTCACCGACCATCGCCAGACCAGCCTGCGGCGATGTACTCATGGTCATCGGCAAGGCGGGACGGCGACCTGAGCTTCACTCGATGCCGAGCTTCCTCAGGAATGCGGCGTTGTCGGGCTCACGACCGAGAAAAGCGATGAGCATCTCGTCGGCGTCGACGGAGCCGCCCTTCTCCAACACCTCACGCCGGTAGGCCATTCCGACCTCCGGGTTGGTGACTCCCTCCTCCTCGAACCGGGAAAACATGTCGTCTCCGAACACTTCGGACCACATGTACCCGTAATAGGCGGCGTCGTAACCACCCATGAGATGGCCGAACGAGGCAAGCGCGAAAGTCCCTTCGTGGAACGGGATGAGGCCCAGCGTCGCCCCCTCCCGGAGGACGAGGTCGAGGTCGATCTCGGTGTCGGTTCCGTGGATCGTCTGGTCCCACCACCCGTACTGGAGCTGGCGGAGCTGGTGGATGGACACGTTGAGCTGGCGAGCGGCGACCAGTTGCTCGACCAGCTGATCGGGGATGGGGTCACCGGTCTCGTGGTGGCGGGCGAAACGGCTGAGAACGTCGGCGCGCCACACCCAATGCTGCATGATCTGACTCGGCGCCTCGACGAAGTCCCTCTCCACGCTGGTCCCGGCGAACCTGGCGAGCTCGGTCCTGCCCAGGTTCTGGTGGAGGACATGGCCGAACTCGTGGAAGAGCGTCTCGACCTCACCGTGTTGGAGCAATGACGGAGCCGAAGCGGTCGGCTTGGTGAAGTTGGCGACCATGGCGCACACCGGGTTCTGATACTTGCCGTGCCCCAGTCGTCGGCTCATGACCAAAGGGAACTCGGCGGCATGGCCGTACTTGCCCTCGCGCGGGAAGAGATCGAGATAGAAATGGGCGAGCTCCTCGCCGCTCCCGGCGTCGTGGATGCCGAACAAACGCACATCGGGATGCCAGACGTCTGGGTCCTGGATTTCGCGGAACTCGAGGCCGAACGTCTCCTGGACCAGATCGAACATCCCGCCGAGCACCGAGTCGAGCGGGAAGTAGTTGGCCACCTCGAAGGGATCGACGCCGTAGTCGGTGCGACGCTGTTGGGTGTCGTAGAAACGCCAATCCCAGGTCTGGATCTGGCTGTCGCCTGTGTCGGCTTGTAGCAGCTCACCCAAGGCCGCCAGATCGATCTCGCCTTGCTTGGTGAGCGGCGGAACGAGGTCTTCGTAGAACGCTGCCACCCGCTCGGGATCTTTGGCCATCCTGTCCTCGAGCCGATGATGGGACCAACTGGGGACCCCGAACTCATCTGCAATCTGATGACGCAGGTCGCGTGCCTCCTCCAGGATCTTCCGGTTGGCCTCGACCGCCTGTGTGTTGAACTTGAACGACAACTCCTCGCGCAGGTCACGGCGCGTGGCGTTCTCGATGAAGGGGATGAGATGGGGGTAGGCGAGAGTCACCTTGAGCTTGCCTGTCTCCTCGTCGGTCTCGAGCGCCTCGGCGAAGCTGGGAGGCAGGCCATCCAGCTCATCCGGGTCGACGAGGATGTGGTCCTCCCATTCGTCGATGTTCTCCTGGAAGCGGACCCCGAGCTCGACCAGGCGCTGGGTCCTCTCCTTGACCCTGGCCCTCGCCTCCGGTGAGAGATCGTGGCCGGCATGACGGAGATCTCGGAGGGTGAACTCGACCAGACGAGCCTTCTCGCCCTCCAAGCTCTCCGCCTCGTCCGTGGCGGCGAATTCCCTGATGGCTGCATTGAGGTCGTCGCGGAAGACCATCTCCACGCCGAAGGTCTCCAGTTTCTCCTCGGCCGCCTTGGCCCGGGAGCGGACCTCCTTTTCGGGGTGGACATAGCCCATGAAGGCGTGTGTGGCATTGGCCTTGGAGAGCACATCCGCGATCTGGTCGAGCGGGATCATGGTGTTCTCGAACGTCCGGGTCTCTTTCGGTGCCACGAGAGCCTCGAGGATCTCTTGTGCCGCCTCGAGGGCCTCGTCCATCCCCGTGCTCACCTTGTCCGCAGTCACCTTGGAGAACCCAAAATCCAAATTCGTCATGCCCGGCACGGTAGCGAGGAGGTCACGACCTACTTCCTAAGGTTCGCTCCCATGTGGGCTCTGGACCCGGCCACCCGCCATCTCAACCATGGCTCGTTTGGCGCGGTGCTAGACGAGGTGCTTGACCTGCAGACCGAGTGGCGGCGGAGGTTCGAGGCCGATCCCAGCCGTTTCGTGTGGAGGGAGCTGCAGCCCGCCATGGACCGCTCTCGGGAGGCTGTTGGCGAATTCGTGGGCGCCGACCCAGTCGGCCTGGCACCGGTGCGGAACGCGACCACCGGGATCGCATCGGTCCTTCGATCATTCGAGCCCTTGCTCCGGCCCGGCGACCAGTTGCTGACCACCGCCCATGACTACAACGCGGTTCGTCAGATCCTCCGCTTCACCGGCGAGCGGACCGGGGCCGACGTGGTGGTGGCCCGGGTGCCGTTTCCCATCGATAGCCCGGATCAGGTCACCGAGGCTGTCCTCGATGCCGTGACGCCGAAGACGAAACTTGCGGTCATCGACCACGTCACGTCGCCGACGGCGCTGGTCTTTCCGATCGAGGACATCGTTGCCGCTCTCGAGCCCGATATCCCGGTCCTCGTCGATGGGGCGCATGGCCCGGGCCAGGTGCCAGTGACGATCGATGAACTGGGGTCGTCGTGGTACACGGGGAACCTTCACAAATGGGTGTGCGCCCCAAAAGGGGCGGCCTTCCTCCACTCGAGGGCTGATCGAATCGAGATGACGGTGCCGGCTGTCATCTCCCACGGGTACAACGCTGAGGTGGACAGCCCTGAGCAGCGGTATCACGAGCTGTTCGATTGGCTGGGCACGGACGATTTCAGCGCCTGGGCGGTCGTGCCCGACGCCTTGCGTCTGGTGGGCGGGTTGGAGGCGGGGGGTTGGGACGCCGTGATGAAGCGGAACCACGATCTCGTCCTTGACGGCCGGCGACTCATTTCTGAGACGGTCGCCATGTCGGTGCCGGCCCCTGATGAAATGGTGGGGTCGATGGCCTCCCTGGTTCTGCCCGATGCCACCGGCCCGGATCCGGGTAGCGATCTGTCCCCGATGATGGACGAGCTGTTCGATGCCGGCTTTTCGACCATCGTCATGAACTGGCCGAGATGGCCCCATCAACTGTTGCGCATCTCCGCCCATCTCCACAACACCGCTGACGACTATCTCGCTCTGGCTGATCACTTGCGAACTTGAGAGCGTTCGTAACGGATCCGTTACTCCGAACCTCAGGTACGCATTAGTCCGCTCAGAAGCGAGGCGGTGGGGCGAAGAGGGCCTCGGCCTGGTCAGAGGTGAGGGTCTCCGATTGGTTGAAGCCGGGGCGGTCGATGGCGGCAGCTATTCCGATCGCCGGGTCGGGCAGCTCGACCGGCGAGTCGCTCCCGCCGATCACCTTCACGCCGGCTTCGAGCAACGACCGGAAGGGGTAAACCCGGCTCATCCGCTCTTCGCCGAGCCGCTTCTCCAGCCAATCGCCCTCCGAGGCGAGGAAGGCTGGCTGCACCGAGGCGGTGACGCCGAGTCGAGCCATCCTTTCGATCGCCGCGTCGGTCAACAGTGAGGCATGCTCGACTCGAAGACGCTCGGGGTCGGCTCCCATGTCGACCAGTTCCTCGAACACATCGAGGACCCGGTCGTTGGCCCGATCTCCGATGGCGTGGATTGCCACCGAACCTCCCAGCATCATCGAGGCCCGTGCCATCGTCATGGCATGCTCCCCGTCGAGCCGGTCGGTGCCTCTGGTTTCGGGTCGATCGGCGAAAGGCTCGTGCATCGCCGCGGTGTGGCCACCAAAACTGCCATCGGCGAAGTCCTTCCACCCGAGGAAGCGGATCCTGCCCTGTGTGCTTCGGATCTTCTCGGCGGCTTCGGCCAGTTGATGTGTGTCGGACGCGATGACCAGGACGTCGACATCGATGGGCAGGGCCGGGGCGAGACGGCAAAGAGCATCCAGCTCGTCGGGGACCCCGCACCAGAGGGGCTCGCCCACCGAGACGATCCCGGTCACTGATCCGATGCCCATCGTGGCGAGATCACCTAGGGCGCGCAGGATGGCCGAGTCCGGGGGTCCAGTCACCAGCGGGGCGACTGCTGACGAGACGGTCTGGATTGCCGTCTCTCGAAGCACCCCGTTGGGCGAACCTGCCGGGTCCCGGTCGAATGACCCGCCTTCTGGATCGGCTGTGTCGCTAGCGACCCCAGCGAGCGACAACGCGGCGCTGTTGGCTACCGCGATATGACCGCAGTACCGGTAGATCAGAACGGGTCGGTCAGCGATGACATCGTCGAGATCGTTCCGGGTGGGCAGCCGTCGTTCGGCCAACCCCTCGTCGTTGAGACGTTGCCCGATCACGGGACCTTCGACTCGACTGGCGAAATCGGTGACCCGTCGCATGACCTCGCCCAGATCGGGGGCATCCATGAGCTCCAAACCGGTCACCAGCGCGGCGTAGCCCAGAGGATGGAAGTGGTGGTCGTGATACATCAGAGGAGATGGGCTGGCATCGAGTCGTCGACGATCTGACGCAGCTCTTCGTGGATCTTCCCGTTGGTGACGACGAATGCGGATGGCTGGAGCTCGTTGGTCGATCCCTTGCTGTCTGTCGCCGTTCCACCGGACTCGGTGACGAGCAGCATCCCGGCCGCCGCGTCCCACGGTTTGACGCCGGCCGGGCCGCCATGCTCCCAGTAGCCATCGAATCGCCCGCAGGCCACCCACGCCATGTCGAGGGCGGCCGCCCCCATGCGTCTCGTGCCCCGTGATCGCGTCATCACTTGCTCCATTACGTGAAGATAGGCGCGGGCATGCTCCTGCCGGTCGTAGGGGAAACCGGTGACCAGAAGGGAGTCCTGGAGTGATGCCGCTTCGGAGACCCGGATCGGTCTTCCATTGGATCGGGCCCCCTCGCCCTCGCTGGCGATGAACTCCTCGTCCCGGGCCACATCGATCACCACGCCCACCAGCGGTCTTCCCTCGTCCCAGAGGGCGACCGACACCGCGACCTGGGGAATGCGATTGACGAAATTGACTGTGCCGTCGAGCGGATCGATGATCCAGACCCGGCGGCCGCGCCAGTCTGCTCCTCCCCCTTCTTCGGCCAGAATCGAGTCGTTGGGGAAATGCGATGCGATGACGCTCGTGATGGCGTATTCCGCCTCGTGGTCGATCTCGGTGACCGGGTCCACCACTCCCTTCATCTCAGTGGTGAACTCCTCGTCGAAGCCACGGCGCACCACGCCGGCGCCAGCCCGCGCCGCCCGCACCGCAACCCAAACATCACCTTCCCACATGGCTTCAGGATACGGGCCAGCGCACACCGCGTTCCCCGGGCAAGGCGGCAAGCGGTGCAGAAAGAATCGAGTACGGCATACTCTCCCGCCGGTGATCGGTGGTCTTCTCGTCCTCGCCGGTGCCGTCCTATCCGCCCTGGCCTTCCCCCGGATCGGGCCGGGCTGGCTCATTCTGCCCGGCATCGCCTTGTTCCTGGCCGGGCTGCGGATGGCGAGGAGCCGCGCTCAGGGACTTCTCTACGGGGCCCTCTACGGGCTCACCTTCTTCGGTGGCCTGATCTGGTGGATCGGGGAGCTCGGCCTGGTCGCGGTGGTTCCCTTGGTGGTTGCGTTCGCCGGGTTCCACGTCCTCTACGGATGGTGGCTGTCCGGATACAACGACCGGTCTTCGGGGGTATGGCTGGCGTTGGCAGTCGGAGGGTGGGCCCTCATGGAGTTGATCCGGTCCTACTTCCCTTTCAACGGCTTCGAGTGGGGGGCGCCCGGCTACGCCCTCTCCGACCAGGTCTGGGCCCGAGCGCTGGCGCCTCTTTACGGGACGAGTGGGATCACGGTGCTGACGGTGTTGGTGGCGGCCACCGCTGTCGCTCTCACCTTTCGCGATCGAAAGTGGATGCTCCTCGGGTTTCCGTTGGCCGCCATCGGTGTCTTCGCTGTGTGGTCGTGGTGGCCGAGCAGCCCGGAGGAGGTGCTCCCGGGCGTGGACGTGGCAATCGTCCAGGGATCGACGCCCTGTCCCTTCGAGCACTGCCCTCCTGACGAGCGGTTGCGCACCTTCCTCCAGCACCTCGACCTGACCAGGACC
>JALDXP010000158.1:0-6477 GCA_032154885.1 Actinomycetota bacterium | reverse complement strand
TTGGCGGTCTTTCTCATGAAGATGAGGAAGCCGGTGTGCCCGATCATCCGATGCTCGGGGCGAACCGATCTGCCTGCGACGTTCCAGTCGCGTACCAGGAACTCCATGACCTCGATCTCGGTGAACACACCGGTCTCCCGCGCCGTCTCCACCGTTCTCTGCACCTGCGGGACGGTTGGGAGATAGGCGGCGAGCAACCCGCCGGGTGGCTGGTGCTGGGCGGCTGCGGTCACCACGTGCCACGGCTCGGGCAGATCGAGCACGATTCGAGCCGGTTCGACCGACTGGACCTCGTCGGACACATCTCCGATACGCATCTCGACATTCTCGGGCAGCCGTCCGTACCACTTCTCCACGGCCTTTCTGGCGTGTGCTGCGTGGTCCTCCCTCAATTCCACGCTGACCACCTTCCCCGTCGGCCCGACGGCCCGGCTCAGGCCCAGAGTGAGGGCTCCCGATCCGCTTCCTGCCTCGAGCACGGTCATGCCGGGTGCGATGTCGGCGTAGACCAGGATGGGGCCGAGGTCTTTGGGATAGACGACTTGGGCGCTCCGCTTCATCTTGAGGGTGAAGTCAGCCAACCGGGGGCGTAGTAGAAGGAGCTGTGCTCCTGTCGATGAGACGATCCAACTGCCGTCTTCGTGTCCGATGAGATCGTTGTGGGGAACGGCGCCCTCGTGGTACTGGAACGTTCGATCCGGGGTCAATTCGAGGAGAAATCGACGCCCCTTGGAGTCGATCAAGAGGGCGGCATCGCCCGCCTCCAACCTCATGTCATCAGTGCGAACACCGTGAAGCCCAGTCCGATGGTCATGGAGACGACCACTATCCAAATCACGACCTTGACGAATGTCTTATTCTGCACCGGTTGACTCTCGATTGATTGGCGGCAACGGTAGACACATGGATTGGCTGTTACGTCTCATTGGGATCAGGGACATCCGCGCTGCGAGCATCGACCGCACCTTGCGCGGCATCCGGACCGGTGACCAACGCGAGCTCTACAGCGGGCTTGGCCTCGCTGCTCTCCTCTACGTGAGGAACACCAGACCACGTCGCCGGCTCATCTTCCGCAAGAAGCTGCCCGAAGGTTCGGCCCTAGTCATCCACCATCGGCGGAGCGGCGACCCCAGGATCGAGGTGGTCAAGCCGCCCGGTTCCCGTCAGACCCGGTAGACCTCGACCAGCGTTCGATTCCTCGATCCGCGGCGGCGCCCGAAGATGAATGCGACGAGGACCAACAGTGCGATTACGACTCCCGCGGCCACGGCCGTGTCACGAGCCGACTCCGTGGTCTGGTTGACCGCCGACGCGATCTCATTGGCCTTGGCCTCGATGTCCTGTCTAGTAATCGTCACGTTCTTGCAACCTCCAAGCCACCAATCCTGCACCACCCGCTGCGACCAACGCGGTCAAGAATTTCGCCAGAACCACCCACCACGCTCCCGAGGGGAGCCACATCTTCAGCCCGTTGTAGAGGGCTAGCACAAGGAAGAATGCGCCGAGGCCCAGAGACATGGCGCCGCCGAGACCCATTCCTGCATGCCTTCCCAGTCTCTTTGCCGGCTCGAGAGTCTCTTGCAGGAGGTATTCCCGCGACATGTCGATCAACTCGGTGGTGAGCTGCGGGATCTCGCGTGGGTCAGCCATCGTGAGCAAGGCTAACAAGGGCTGGACACACCTGAGGAGGCCGGTATGGTGCAAGGCCAGTGAATTTCTTTCGGTCGCTGACCTCCCTCGGGCCGAGATACATGGCCTTGTGGGTCGGCCAGGCGGTCAGCCACTTCGGGACCTATGTCGCCTGGGTCACCCTCCCCTTCCTGGTTCTCGACATCAGTGGGACCGATTCGACGATGGAATTCGCCGTCACCTACGCGCTGGAAACCGTTCCGACCCTGCTGCTCGGGTTGATCGTGGGTGTGCTCATCGACCGATGGCCTCTGCGACCGATCATGATCGCCACCGATCTCCTACGGGCGTCGGCTTTCTTCTACCTCGCCGCTTCGTACGGCTCCTATGGCGTGGGAACGGTGTTCTTCATCGCATTCCTGGTCGGATCCTTCACCACCTTCTTCGACGGCGCCCTGTTCGCCCTGATCCCCTCGCTGGTGCCCAGACGCCGCCTCGCCGACGCCAACTCGTTCGTGGCCGCCAGCCAGCAGTTCAATTTCGCCGTAGGCGCTCTCGCCGGGGGGCTCTTTGCCTATCTCTATGGCGGACCCGCGCTTGGCCTCTATGTCAACGGGCTCAGTTTCGTGATCTCGGCAGTATTCCTGGGCTGGGTGGGAAGGGTGGCGCATCACCGCAGCGCTGATGACACCCGCTCCCCGTTCCTCACCGAGGCGATGGACGGTCTGCGCTACATCTGGAGAGAGCCCCGGCTTCGCGTCACCACGATCGCTGCGGCTGTCCCCAACTTCGTCATGGGGTTCATCGAGGCCACGGTGGTTCTCTTGTTCTCGGTGATCTTGGGTGCGGCCAACACTGCCCAAGTCGGAATCCTGGTGGCGGCGATGGGAGTCGGCGGCATTATCGGCGCCCTGATCGCCCCTCTGATAATCAGGACGACAGGTCTGGGCCGGACGATGACATTCGGCATGGTCCTCACCGGTTTGCTGCTTTTCGCGGTGATGTTCACCACATACGGGCTCATTCCGCTCGCCCTCAATGTGGGATGGATGATCGGTGTTTCGCTGATCAACGTGCCGCTCGCCACAATCCGTCAGCACTATGCCGACGACAACATGTTGGGGAGAGTCACCACCGTGAGCAGAGCGATCGGTTGGGCCACGCTGCCCCTCGGCGCTCTGATCGGTGGCTGGTTGGGCGATTCGGAGGACACGCTGCCACTGGTCGCGCGGTTATTTCCTGCCCTTCTGATTGCGACCGCCATATGGTTGATGACCACAGTGGTGTGGAAGGACACGTTCGGCCCGAATTTCGAAGGGCGGCACAGCCGGCGCGCGGAGTCCCCGGCCGAGGCAGCATGAGCGAGTCAGCTGTTACCCATCTGACCCCCGAGCAGCTCGAGCGCGGCCTGCCCGGCGTGCTCTCCAGCCCGCAGGACGACGGCCGGGTCGAGATGCTGATCGTCCGCCCGGCCGAGAACGAGCGACTCACGCCCCAAAGCGTCGAGGTCAGCTCTCTTTTCGGGGTCGAAGGCGACCATTGGTCG
Organism: Actinomycetota bacterium; assembly: GCA_032154885.1. Taxonomy (GTDB): domain Bacteria; phylum Actinomycetota; class Acidimicrobiia; order Spongiisociales; family ZC4RG35; genus JARDZU01. The sequence continues at coordinate 3,302 of JALDXP010000158.1, read as the reverse complement.
AAAGACAAATATCGCGAAATGCCGGACATCCAGATTGCGATAATCAACTCCCGGCTCCTGGATCTGGTCTCCGGGGGGCGGGACCGCTGGTCCCTTGCCGGAGACAACATCGTCGCTGATCTGGACCTGAGCCAAGCCAACCTCGTGCCTGGTCAAAAGCTGCGGACCGGCACGGCCGTTCTCGAGATAACGGACACACCGCACGAGGGATGCAAGAAGTTCGCCTCACGATTCGGCTCGGCGGCACTCCGATTCGTCAACGTGGGACCGGCCAAGGAGCTCCGGCTGCGGGGGATCTACGCACGAGTGATCCAGGACGGGATGATCGCGGTCGGGGACCGCATCCAGAAGCTGTGACCGTGCCGGTCACGAGCTCTCAACGGCACGCACCCTGATCGTCTCGACGTCACCGGCGACGCCGACTTGCCATTGCTGTCCCTCGAACTCCCATTCGGACGTGTGCTCGGTGCCTGCGAAGTCCGTGTGGGTCCTGCCAAACAACCCGGTTTCCTCTATGAACGCCTCGAGACATTCCTGTGAGCCGGGATGGAGGAGATAGCAGAGATGGACATACAGACTCGACACCGACTCGTCGTGCAGACCGGACCTGGCCATCAGGGCGTACACCGAACCGTCGCTCGGGTCATAGGCGCCGGCCAGGACCGCTGATCCTTCGAAGTTGTGCAGGAAGCTGTCCAGAGGCCCGGCTTCCGGTGAGGTCATCACACCGCCGTTGATCAGGGGTGGGTCAGGCACAGCGTTCCAGCCATGGGCCAGGTCGTCGAGGACTATCCCCAGGGACTCCGGCGCCGGACTGGAGGGAGCTGAGGCGTTCGAAGCCCGGTCTGCCGTGACGCTTCCGGCAGCATCTCCATTGCCGTTGAGGAAGAACCCAATAACCAGGACAAGCACTGCTCCGGTGGCCGCTAGGCGATAGATGGTCGGGATCTGATCGAAGGCTCCCCTCCAGCCTGCGACCTCTCCGTCATCAGGTCCCTGGTCTACATCCTCGTCGGGAGGGGCGACGGTGGCCGGCGGCTCCCACTCCTCGGCCGGGGCCTCGAGGACCTCGGTCTTCACGATGTCGTATTCGCTTTGTGAGATCTTGCCTTCGTCCAGCATCCGGGCCAGATCTCGCAGATCTTCGAGTCGGCTGCTCACGCTGCTCCCTTGGCGGCGACCAACATTCATCGGCAGCGATGGCCGAAATCAGTAGGCGTATCGGACTAGTCCGCGCCTGAGGGTCGGGAATGACGCGACCAGGATGGCCGATGTTGGCCTGTCACCGACTACTAATGAACGGCGATGGGGAGGAGAGCGGCGTTCCTGGGGCTGGCTGTGTTCCTGGCCATGGTTCTATTCACGTCGATGACCCTGTCCAGCAGCCTCCATGGTTGTCGCGACATCATGTCCCGGGTGGTGTGCGAGCCCGGCGCCGAGCTGGTGCTGCCTCCAAGCTGAGCGAACAAGGCTTGGCGAGCACGACCCTCCCCGAGCCGCGCTGTCGACTTCGTGATCCGTCGTTGCCGCGTTTCCTCTGTCTTGGCGCCTGTTACCTGGTGCACGAGTCACGACCTGTTGGAGGGCGGGGACAGGGCATGCTCCGCAGAATTCGACGAATCACGTCCTCTGTGGACGCGCCTGACGCGAATTGGGCTGTTTGCGTATGATGCTTGTTGGCGAGCCGCCTCGCCTCACTCGCTGATCGGGTTCCCATGCGATCCGACATGGCGCGGGGGAAGGTGACCGGATGTCATCGGCGGTCGGAAGGACTTGACGATCGCATTGTCGACGTGTCTGTTCCCGGTCGAAGAGCATGGGTCTCCCCGGGGATCGACGCGCAGAGGAGACAATGATGACCCGTCACAGGCAGCTCAAGTCCCTGATCCGCTCTCGCATGGACCGCACTGACGAGAAGTACATGGTTGCCCGCCGGCATGTTCTGAACGCTCGCCCGAGTTCCGAGTACGAGCTCCGGGGAGGAACAGAGCCCGAAACGTCGGCGTGTGCCAACGCCTTCGCCAACCGGGGGATCGTCGATCCAGTCACCGGACAGCCGATCTCCGAGGGTCTGGTGCTCGGTGTGGGTGGTGGCCTCGGAGCCGGGTACATCCTGTGGGAGTTCAACGCCACGAAAGGCACCGATCGCAAGGTGGTGACGCTGGGGTTCCGCAACCAGTGGCAGTACCCCGACAGGTGGTATGCCAAGGTATGCCAACGCCTCGGCGTGGCCGTCCAGAAACACGAGACCTCGAGCGCCGCCAAGGCTCGTGACCTTCTCGACCAGGCCCTCGACGATGGCATCCCGGCGATAGCGTTTGTATCGGTGGCCGACTTGCCCTACTGGCACCTTCCAGCGGAGCAGTCCGGATGGTGGGGCTACCCAATCACCGTGTACGGCATCGAGGGCGATCGGTACCTGGTGGATGACCGGAACACGGGACGTCTCACCATTGGAGCAGACGACCTCGCCGCAGCCAGATCACGCATCCCGTCGTACAAGAACCGCCTCGTCGTCGCCGATGCGGCCGCCTCCGAGCTCGACGAGGAACAGCTTGTGACTGGGGTGAGAGCTGGTCTCGAGGAGCAGTTGTCACATCTGAGTGAGAAGTCAACCTCGTTCTCGTTACCCGCTTTCGACAAGTGGGCCAAGATGCTTATCGACACCAAGAACGCCAAGTCCTGGTCCAAGGTCTTCGCGGACCGCGTCGGTCTGATCGAAGCGTTGGTCTCAGTCAGCGAGCAGGTCGATGACCGGGGGCTGTTTGGAGGAAACCTGCGACGTCTGTACGCCGATTTCCTCGGTCATGCCGGGGAGCTCATCGCCGTCGACCTGTCCGAGCCCGTCAGCGCCTACATGGTTGCGTCCGAGCGTTGGCGTGAAGTTGCCGCAGTGTGCCGCGCCGTGCCGGCCGTGGATGAGGCGTCCCGGCTGAGTCGGATACGCCGCGATGCCGTCGAGCGGGGCGACATCGCCAACGAAGCGGCTGCCAAAGCTGCGGAAGAGATCGCCAGTGCTCTCGACGCACCCGACCTCATCGGTCCAGACGAGATCACCGACCTGTTCGCCAACCTCTCCGAGGCGATCAACGCAGCCGCCAACGCCGAGCGAGATGCCTTGGAGACGCTGCTGATAGCCGTGACCGGAAGGGAGGGGGCATGACCTGATACCCGACGGCATGGACGCAGTTGAATCCTCGCCGGGTTGAGTTAGGTCGAGTGTCCGAGCACGGACCCGAACCTCCACATGGTGTCGGAGAGAGGACTCGAACCTCCACGGGGAGTAATACCCCACCAGGCCC
>JALDXP010000157.1:0-6488 GCA_032154885.1 Actinomycetota bacterium | reverse complement strand
ATGGGTCTCGTCCATCAGCCGGGACTCGTGTTCCTCGACGAGCCCTCCACGGGTCTCGACCCGCAATCGAGGGCCAATCTGTGGGAGCACGTTGGCCGGCTCAGGTCCGACATGGACACGACCGTCTTCATCACCACCCACTACATGGACGAGGCCGACGTTCTATGTGACCGCATACTCGTGATAGACGACGGCGCCATCGTGGCCCAGGGCAGTCCCGATGAGCTCAAGCGACGGGTGGCGGGCGATTCCGTGATCCTGACCTTCGAGCAGCAGCGAAGCACTGTCTTCGTCGCCGAGCTGGCCTCCCGTCTCGACGGCGCCACCGACCCGTCGATCGAGGGCAACGAAGTCCGCTTCCAGGTCCCCGACGGGGCCAGCGCGCTTCCGGTGCTGCTCCGGGCGATGGTCGAGCACGATCTCGACGCCACTGGCGTCGAGGTGCACCGGCCCACTCTCGACGACGTGTTCCTCACCATGACCGGTCGCTCGCTACGCGACGAGGCGATGACCGACCAGGCCGCGGCCTGAAAGGACGAATGATCATGCGATTCCTAACTGATACCTGGCTGGTCTTCAGCCGCGCGATGCGTCTCTCCCTGCGGAACCCGGTTTGGGTGATCCTCGGGCTGATGCAACCCATCCTCTATCTGATCCTCTTCGGACCGCTGCTCGAGCCCGTGGCGTCTGCACCCGGCTTCCCGCCCGGCTCGGCGTGGCAGGTGTTCGTGCCGGGGTTGCTCGTCCAGCTCGGCATATTCGGAGCTGCGTTCGCCGGTTTCGGGCTCATCGCCGAGTGGCGGGCCGGAGTCGTCGAGCGTATGAGGGTCACCCCGGCGAGCCGTGGATCCCTGCTCCTCGGGCGGGTGCTCCGAGATGTCGTCGTCATCCTCGTTCAGGGCGCCCTCCTGTCAGTCGTTGCGGTGGCCTTTTTTGGGCTCGAAGCGCCGCCCGCGGGTCTCGTCATCGGCGTCGTCATTGTCGGGCTCCTCGGTGGTGCCTTCAGTGCCATGTCCTATGGAGCGGCGTTGAAGCTGAAGAGCGAAGACTCCTTCGCCCCGGTGGTCAACGGCCTCATCCTCCCGGTCCTGCTTCTGTCGGGGATCCTCCTCCCCATGACACTGGCACCTGGGTGGCTGCAGACCTTGGCCGACGTCAACCCGTTGACTCATATCGTCGACGGGGTGCGGGCGGTCTATCGCGGCGAAACGGGCTCGACCGACGCCTGGCTCGGCGCGGTCCTGACCATCGGGTTGTTGGCCCTCGGCGTGTTCTACGGCGCGCGGGTCTTCCGCAAGGAATCCGCCTGAACATTCGGGTATCGGCCGGGCCCGGCTCGGCCGATACCATCACATCGTGGCGAGAAGCATCGGGATACTCACTGCCGGCGGCGATAGCCCCGGTCTGAATGCCGCCATCAGGGCCGTGGGCAAGGCCGCCCAGCGCGCCTACGGGATGCACGTGATCGGCTTCTATGACGGCTTCCTGGGCTTGATGCAGAATCGCTTCGTTCGACTCGACTCCGATTCCCTCTCCGGCATCCTCACCAGAGGAGGGACCGTTCTCGGGACCAGTCGCGCCAAGGTCGACAAGATGGAGATGGGCGACGGCAGACGTATGGACATGCGCGCCCTGATGCGTGATGTCGTCGATCAGCACGATCTCGAGGCCCTTGTGGTCCTCGGCGGCGATGGCACGATGCGCAACGCTCTCAAGCTCGAGGACGTCGGCATAAAGGTCCTGGCCCTGCCCAAGACGATCGACAACGACGTGACCGGGACCGACGTCACTTTCGGCTTCGACACTGCCATGGGAATCGCCACCGAGGCCATCGACCGGCTGCACTCGACCGCTCACTCCCATCACCGGATCATCCTGGCCGAGGTGATGGGGCATGAGGTGGGGTGGCTGGCGCTGGGTGCGGGGCTCGCCGGCGGCGCCGACGTGATCCTCATCCCCGAGATCCCATATGACATCGAGGCCATCGCCTCGTCTATCCAGGCACGAAAGGCGGCTGGTAGCGCCTTCTCCATCATCGCCGTGGCCGAGGGCGCATATTCCAGAGAGGACTCCCACATCCGAGCGTCACTATTGGCGGACATGGAAGGGACTGACGGTGAGGAACGACGGGATCTCAAGAAGAGGCTGACGGATCTGGCCAGATCTGCCCGGACCGAGAAGCTCGCCGCCGCCCTCGAGGAGGTCACCGGGCTCGAGTCGAGAGTGACGATCCTCGGGCATGTGCAGCGCGGTGGCACACCCTCCCCAGCCGACCGCCTCCTCGCAACGAGGCTGGGGACGGCCACTGCTTCCTACATCGCCGATGGCGTGCATGGGGTACTGGTCGCGGCCAGAGGGCAATCGACCGAGGCGGTGCCCCTCAAGGAGATCGCCGGGATCACCAAGTTCGTGCCACTCGATCATCCCTGGGTCGCTTCCGCACGGAGTCTCGGCATCGTCCTGGGAGATTTGAGATGACTCTGCTCGGTGCCGTCCTAGCGGGTGGCGCTAGCCGACGGATGGGCACGGACAAGGCTGAGGTCGAGATCTCAGGGTCCACCCTCCTCGACCGTGTGACATCCGCGGTCGCCGAGGTCACGGATAGGGTCGTGGTCCTCGGTGGGGAGCGTGAGGGTTATGAGACCTGGCCAGACGAGGCCCCTGGCTCTGGGCCGCTCGCAGGGTTGGCTACCGCCCTGAATCGGATGACCGAGGACCGCGCCGTCGTAGTCGCGGTCGACAACGCATTCGTCCAGGCCGGAACCCTGGTTCATCTGACCTCTGTCGAGTCGGACCTTCCCGTGGTCCCAGTCGATCACAGCGGGGTGCGGCAAGTCACTTGTGCCGTGTACCCGCGCCAGATCGCTGGTCAGGCCCTCGAGGAGGCCGAGGCGGGTGGTTCGGTCCAGACCTTGCTCGACCGTGTGTCCTTCCTCGCGATCACGCCCGATCAGTGGGAGACGTGGGGCGAGGACGGTCGCAGCTGGTACTCGGTGGACAGCCCCGAAGCCCTTGCAACCGGGACGCGCCGCTTCTCCTGAAGCCACCGTCAGAGTTCGGCCCGCTCTTCGAGGAAGCGTCGTTCCGTCTCGTTGGCGGTGAGTGAGAGGGCACGATCCAGGGCCGCACGCGCCTCTGCCTCGTCTCCCAGCTCGCGCAGCATCTCGCTCCGGGCGAGGTGAAACGCGTGATACCCGTCGAGCTCTCCTGCCAGATCACTCAAAGCCGTCAGGCCTTCGTTTGCGCCGAATGCCTCGAAAACCGCAACCGCACGGTTGAGCCGGACCACCGGGGCGGGATAGATGGTCGTCAGACGGTCGTACAGCTCGACGATGTGGGCACGGTTGGTCGCATCTGTCGACGGAGCCATGGCGTGTTGTGCGGCTATCTCGGCCTGCAACTGATAGGGCCCCGGTCGCCCGAGCGGACGGGCGCGCCCCAGTGCCTCGAGGCCGGCGTCGATCGCTCCTGCGTCCCAGCGTGAGCGATCCTGATCACGAAGCAGGACCAGACGGCCCGCCTCGTCGACCCGAGCATCACGTCGGCTGTGCTGGAGCAGCATCAGGGCGTGGAGCCCGAGGACCTCTGGTTCGTCGGGCATCAGGTCTGATAGCAACGAGCCCAGCCCGATGGCTGATTCGGCGAGGTCGGTCCTGACCAGGTCTTCACCGGTAGTGGCGAAATAGCCCTCGTTGAACACGAGATACACAACCGCGAGAACCGCCGAGAGCCGGTCGCCCAGGTCGGCGCCGGTCGGGACCCGGAACGGGATACCGGCGTCCCGGATTTTCGACTTGGCCCTGACCAGTCGCTGAGCCATGGTCGGCTCTGGCACGAGAAAAGCGTGAGCGATCTCGAACGTGGTGAGCCCTCCTACGGTGCGCAGGGTCAGCGCGACCTGCTTGTCGGTCGCCAGCGATGGGTGACAGCACGCGAAGAGCATTTGGAGACGATCGTCACCGAGGGAAAGGTCGGTCACGACTTCGGGAGGGCTGTCACGGTCTACCTTCTCGTACCCGGCCAGGATCGAGGTCTTTCTCACCAGCGTGGCCTGTCGGCGGATGCGGTCTATGCCTCGGCGCTGGGCGACTGCCGAAATCCAGCCGGGCGGATTGTCGGGGATTCCCTTCTCCGGCCAGCTCCGCAGCGCCTCGACAAGGGCATCCTGAACCGCCTCCTCGGCCAGGTCGATGTCGCGAAAGCGAGTGGCCAGCCCGGAGAGGACCACGGCATAGGACTCCCTGAACACCGCCTCGATGACGTCCTTGTGGTCTGCCGAGCTCATCCCTCCCAAGTCTCGTCGCCAACCTCATTCAAGATGTCGAACACGACGACCCCGGGTCGACCGAACCCTCGAACCTGAGGTTCTGCGTCCCGTATTTGTTACGGAGAGCCTCAGCTTCGTCTCAGACAAGGCCCCGGTTGAACCTGAGGCGGTGAGTAACGCATTTGTGACGTGCAACCTCAGGTTCGGGGCAGCGGATTCCCTAACCTCGTCGCTGTGCCGCTTCCCCTGCCCGAGCCGAAGATCGATCCTCGGGCTCTTGTGGCTCCGGGGGCCCACATTTACGGCGATGTGACCCTCGACAGCGGCGTATTCGTCCTCTTTGGGGTGGTCATCCGGGCGGAGCTCGATCGAGTCGAAGTCGGTGCACAGACCAACATCCAGGACAACTCGGTCCTCCATTGTGACGAGGACGTGCCTTGCGTGCTCGGGAGGCGGGTGACAGTCGGCCACGCAGCCGTCGTTCATGGCGCCCTGGTCGGGGACAGTTGTCTCATCGGGATCGGCGCCAAGCTGCTCAACCGCTCGCGTCTTGGCGAAGGGGCCTGGCTCGCCTCGGGCTCGGTTCTTGCCGAAGGCAAGGAGATACCGCCCTGGACCCTGGGGATGGGGATTCCGGCCAAGCCGGTGCGAGAGCTGACAGCGGCGGAGATCGAGAGGCAGAACGAGGGAGTCGACCACTACCAGGAGCTGATGGAGAGGTACCGCGAGCACCTGGGAGCCGGATCAGGGACTGAATAGGTCGGCCGCCCGCCGCGCCCTACGATGGGACCGTGGCCAAGGAGGTTGCCGTCCTGCTCACCGAAGGCCCCCGCGAGGCGTGTGGGGTCTTCGCCGCCTACACACCCCGGCAACGTGTCTCCAGTCTCATCTACTTCGGCCTATACGGCCTCCAGCACCGGGGCCAGGAGTCGGCCGGCATTGCGACGTCGAACGGGGAGACGGTCACGGTGTTCAAGGACCTGGGCCTCGTGTCCCAGGTCTTCGACGAGCCCGCCCTCGCCGGTCTGGATGGTCATCTCGGCATCGGACACACCCGGTACTCCACGACCGGCTCCAACAATTGGGCCAACGCCCAGCCGGCACATCGACAGGTCGGTGCCACGAGCATCGCCCTGGGGCACAACGGGAACCTGACCAACACCCCCCAACTGGCCGAGCGTCTCGGAATCCGGGGGGCGACAACCGATTCGGACCTCATGGCCGAAGGCATCGCCCGGGCCATCGACGACGAGCGCTCCGACCAGCGTGGCCTCGAGATGGCGGTGATGGAGGTCGCTCCGACCTGGGAGGGCGCCTTCTCGCTCGTGATCATGGATCAGGGCCACATCATCGGGTTGCGTGATCCCAACGGGTTCCGCCCTCTCTGCCTCGGCTCATTGCCCGATGGCGGATGGGTCCTGTCCTCGGAGACGGCCGCCCTCGATCTGGTGGGCGCGAGATTCGTGCGCGAGGTCGCCGCCGGCGAGATGGTGGTGATCGACGCAGTCGGGGTGCACAGCTTCTACCCGTTCTCGACCACAGACCCGACACTCTGTCTCTTCGAGTTCGTCTATTTCGCCCGTCCCGACAGCCAGATGTACGGGCGCGGCATCCACGCGGCAAGACGGCAGATGGGCGAGACATTGGCCGCGGAGCACCCGGCCGAAGCCGACGTGGTCGTCCCGGTACCGGAGTCAGGGCTACCGGCTGCACAGGGATTCGCCGCCGCCAGCGGCATCCCCTACTCCGACGGCCTGGTCAAGAACCGGTATATCGGCCGCACCTTCATCGAGCCCAGCCAGAGCCTGCGCGATAGGGGGATCAGGCTCAAGCTGAACCCGATACCGGACAACCTCAGAGGAAAGAGGGTGGTCCTCGTCGACGACTCGATCGTGCGCGGCTCGACCACGCGGAAACTGGTCCACATGGTGCGCGATGCAGGGGCCACCGAGGTCCACCTCCGCGTCTCGTCCCCTCCATACCGTTGGCCCTGCTTCTACGGCATGGACACTTCGGACCGGAGCACGCTCATCGCGGCATCCCTCGAGGTCGACGAGATCAGGGAGCACATCGGGGCCGACTCCCTCGGTTACTTGTCCTTGCAAGGCCTGCTCGATGCGACCGGGGTCGCCGACGCCGGGTTCTGCACGGCTTGTCTCTCCGGCAACTACCCGACCGAGGTACCGGAGGCAGCAGACAAGTTCCAGCTCGAGCGGTCCTA